>JAUXBW010000190.1 GCA_030619185.1 Methyloprofundus sp. | reverse complement strand
TGGCTAGGCGCCGTATACGGACCCGTATGTACGGTGCTGTGGGAGGGGGCTACTTGAGTAGCTTCCTATCCCGATTAGACTTGACCCTTTGATAGTGCTCTTTGATAGTGCTTGACCCTTTGATAGTGTGTGACCCTTTGATAGTGTGACCCTTTGATACGCTTTGATACGCTCTTTGATACGCTTTGCTTTGATACTCCGATGTCTGGCAGGCTTCTGAGCATGGCTGAGAATTATGGGTAACCAGGTAAATCAATGTGTTAAAATTTTGTTACTTAGAATGTAAATGAATAACTATAGCCCCTAAAAAACGTTAAAAGTCCATCATGAATAGTTCTCATCATCACGCTCATAGCCATGACCACAGTCATAGCCATGAAATCAGCAATTACAATCGTGCTTTTGCTGTGGGTGTTTTGCTTAATATCATATTTGTTGTAGTAGAAGCGGGCTATGGTGTTATCGCGGGATCTTTGGCCTTAATAGCTGATGCAGGTCATAATTTAAGTGATGTACTGGGACTTTTACTTGCCTGGGGTGCAGCTTCGCTGGCTAAAAGACCTGCGACGGAAAAAAGAACTTATGGCTTCCGCAAGGTAACGGTAATGGCTGCGCTAGCAAGTTCAATATTGTTGCTGGTTGCTCTGGGAGGGATAGCATGGGAAACGTACGGTCGTTTCTCAGATCCTAAGCCGGTTGCAGGGATGACCGTTATTATCGTGGCGGGTGTGGGTGTTGTTATTAACACTCTGACTGCGCTACTGTTTATGTCGGGGCAAAAGCATGACTTGAATATCAGGGGCGCATTTTTGCATATGGCTATGGATGCTCTGGTTTCTGTGGGGGTCGTTATTGCAGGTATCGTCATTCTGGAAACAGGCTGGCTAATGATTGATCCACTGATGAGTGTGTTTATTATTCTGTTAATCCTAATAACAACCTGGTCTTTATTACGTGATTCAATAAACCTTGCCATTGATGCAGTGCCCAATAATATTGATATGGCGGGTGTGAAAGAGTATTTGAATAATCTGCAAAGTGTAACTCAACTGCATGACCTGCATGTCTGGTCTATGAGTACAACAGAAGTAGCGTTGTCAGTGCATTTAATAGTGGATGATAATGTACCCGTTAACTTGCTGTCAGATATTCAGCAGCAATTACAAGACAGTTATGAGATAAATCATTCGACGATACAGATTGAAAGAAAAGCCGATGCTCCCTGTTTGCTTAATAAAGATACGTGTATATAGTTAGTTGCTCAAGTTAGGGAGCTGGAAACAAAAATCCTACCCAATATCGGATGATTATTTATTTCCAGCTCCCTTATTTTATGCACATTCCTAATTAAACCCTATTCAAGATCAGTTCCAAGACTAGTTTGCTGCCAAAATAGGCTAATAATAAAGACAAAAAACCATACAGAGTCATGCGTATAGCTGTTTTTCCTCGCCAGCCATAGCGCTCTCTACCTATTAATAAGCTACTAAAGATTATCCAGGCAATAATTGATAGTATTGTTTTATGCGCAAGATGTTGTGCAAATATGTTTTCTATAAAAATAAAACCACTGAGTAGAGAAATACTTAAAAACAACAGGCCTGTGCTAATCATCTGGAATAACAGCGACTCCATCGCCTGTAAGGGTGGGAAAGCAAGCATGAGTCGTCCAGGGTTATGGCTTTTAAGCTGGCTGTTTTGTAATGCCAGTATCAGTGCCTGAAAGGCAGCTATAGTCAGTAGGCTAAAGGCAATAATTGAACTGAGGATGTGTACATTCATCGCTAATGAAAAATCTTGCGTCATTTTTACCGGGCTGGGGTAAAGTATGTCAAATAGCACCATCAGTGCTGCAATGGGAAAAAGTGCTATGCCCAGTTTTTCTACGGGTTTAGAAAAAGATGCAACCAGTAGTAAGAAAGCAATGATTAATGAAATAAGCGAAGCAGTATGAAAAAAACTAAAATCAAAGCCCTGCTTTTGCCAAGTGTTGAGAGCAAGACACAAAATATGAGTAATAACAGCAAGCCAGGCGAGTGTTAAGGCCAGTTTTTTATAGTGATTTTCTTTAATGTCTTTTATTAAAGTAATGCTGCTAGCAAAATAAAGACAAAAAGCTAAACCTTCAAGTAATAATAAGTTCATAGGGGGTTGTCTGTATTTAAACTCGTAGAATAAAGGTCACTGGGCCATCATTAGTTAATGATATTTGCATGTCGGCACCAAATTGTCCGGTTTCTATATTAGGGTAATTAGTTTTTGCGTGACTGACAAAGTAATTAAATAATTGCTCCCCTTGTTCAGGAGGTGCGGCAGGCGTAAAGCTTGGGCGATTGCCAGAATTAGTATCAGCTGCTAGAGTAAATTGCGGTACGAGGAGCAGGCCTCCCTGGATACTTTGTAAATTCAAATTCATACGGCCTTGTGCATCAGGGAAAATCCGGTAATTTGTAATACGTTCACACAGACGTTGTGCTGATTTTTCAGTATCCTGCTTTTCAATCGCGACTAATGCCAGTATACCGCGTTCAATTCTCGCTACTTGCTGGCCAGCTATACTGACCTGTGCATGGGTAACACGTTGAATAATAGTAATCATTTTAATACTCATGTAGGGCGCGGCTTTAGCCCGGCAATTATAATAGCGGGCTAAAGCCGCGCCCTACGGATATGTTTTTCACAAACTCTACCGCGTAAAGTATGATTACCCCAGTAGATTTTCAAGTGCCATCATAATGATAAAACCTATCATCAGGGCAAATGTCGCAATACGGGAACGTCCGTTTGAGTGAGTTTCGGGAATAATTTCTTCTGAAATAACAAACAGCATTGCACCCGCAGCAAAACCCATTGCAAACGGTAGTACAGAAGAAAAGACTGAGACCATCGTAATCCCTAACAGACCACCAACAGGTTCAACCAGACCCGTAAGCGTTGCAATACCAACGGCTTTCCATTTGTTATAACCTAAGGCAACTAAAGGCAGAGCCACGGCTAAACCTTCAGGAATATTTTGTAATGCGATGGCGATGGCTAAAACAATGCCATTATGCATATCGCCCGTACCAAAGCTAACCCCAACTGACATTCCTTCTGGAAAGTTATGAATGGTAATGGCAAAGATAAATAGCCAGATTTTCTGTAAGGATTCCGTGTGTCCACTTAAATCTTCATTAAAATGAATATGTGGTAATTTGTTATCCGCTAAATGCAGAAACAATGCACCCGTTAACATACCTGCTGCAACCACCCACAAGCCATTATCCGGCCATAGTTCATTGCCGTATTCTATGCCGGGAATCAAGAGGGAAAAGGCTGTTGCGGCAAGCATGACACCCGCTGCACCACCTAGTAAACCATTAAATACGTTATTGGAGACCTGTTTACAGAAAGCCGCAGGTAAGGCTCCCAGCCCTGTTGCCAGCCCCGCTAATACACTGGCAAAAAAACCAATGGCAGCAATTTTGCCAAAGAACAGGTATAAGCTACCAAAGACAATAATTTGGGAGACTAAAAAAAGCCCGGCTAGAGTAAGCCAGCGTTGATTTTTAGGGAGTGCCTGTAATTTTTGATAATATGCACATGAATACAGTTGTGACTGGCATTTTTCCAAAAAATTTGTAGAATCGACCGTGCTCATTACTTCACTTCCTCTGGGTTTTTTAAGGCGATTGTTAGACAATAACAGTCCTAAGCTGGACTATTCTTGGATAGAAATCACCTTAGGTGATTGACTGATAAAAGAAGAGTATAACATCATCAATGGTAACCGTTCACTTCCCCCTTGATAAAGCAGTGATAATGACGCTCTTCGGCACCTTCCTTAGGTTTTATCATGTATTCTTGATGCTGGTTTTGTTGTTGCAACCCCTGTAGTTCACGCACTTCCTCCCTCGAATTTAAAGTAGATACGTCTGGTACTTAGTTCAAAATGGTGACGTAATGACTTTTATGTATACCTTTGCCGCACACCAGTATTTTACGCCGCAAGCAGTGGGGAATGCCCCCTCAAGGGATTAAAAAAACAATGTTATATGCCATGTGTGAATGCGTTATATCCCGTGCATGATTTGTATTTTTATCATTTGCTAGTAATAAAGATCGTTACACCTCTCGTGGTTACCGCTAAGCAGGGCGGGTATCTATTTTAATAAATCTATAAAATATTCAAGCAAACAATGATATACAGCGAGAGTATTGCGCGAATCCTGCCTAAAACCAGGCGGAATAATCGATTTAACAAGCCTCTATGAACTATGGACTGTTTCTTGCATATTATTATCATCAAATCACTTTTTCT
>JAUXBW010000195.1 GCA_030619185.1 Methyloprofundus sp. | reverse complement strand
GCGCTTTATATCTTTGAGGTAACAGTGCTGCGGGCCTACTCCCGGATAGTCTAGGCCCGAGGCGATAGAATATACAGGCAATGGATTACCTTCTTTATCCTGTAAGTTATAGCATTTAAAGCCGTGTATCGCGCCTTTGCTTCCCAACGTTAAAGTCGCTGCATTATCAGGCGTATCAAGACCTTTGCCTGCTGGCTCAATGCCAATCAATTTGACCGACTCATCATCTAAAAATGCAGTAAACATACCGATGGCATTAGAGCCACCCCCAACACATGCCATAACGATATCGGGTAGCTTGTTTTCTCTTTGCAGAAATTGTTGGCGGGATTCTTTACCGACAATGCTTTGAAAGTCACGTACCATTTTTGGAAACGGGTGCGGGCCGACAACCGAACCAATCGCATAGAAAAAGTTAACCGGATCTTTTAGATATTCTTCAAAGGCACTATCTACCGCATCTTTTAGCGTCTGAGTTCCGCGCGAAACAGGAACAAGCGTGCAACCCAGAATTTTCATTTTGGTCACATTGGGGTGCTCTTTTTTAATATCGACTTCACCCATATGGATTTCACAATCGATACCCACTAAAGCACACGCAGTAGCCAACGCTACACCATGTTGCCCCGCACCTGTTTCAGCTAAAACCTTGGTTTTACCCATATGTTTGGCTAACAATGCTTCACCAAGACAGTGGTTAATTTTGTGTGCACCGGTATGATTTAAATCTTCCCGCTTTAAAAATATACGCGCGCCACCCTGCTGTTCGCTTAAACGCCGTGCATAATAAATCGGACTAGGGCGACCGACATAGTCTGTATACAGCTGCTGTAATTCTTGCTGGAATAATTGGGTTGTAATGATTTCTTCATAGGCCTCATCAATCTGGTTCATAATTTCTATCAGTGGCTGAGGTATAATTTGGCCACCATATTCACCAAAATAGCCATTCTTATCCGGCATTGCTAAACTATCTATTGTCATTTTCTGTCCTTGCTATGATAATTTTTGCTAGATTTTTAATAAATACGCTGCGTCAGCATATCTATTATCGTGTAATGTATCAGCACGTAATTTTTATGCTATTAGTAACTTAGAAACCTGAAGCTCATTTCTATGCTGCTCTGCTTGCCATAAATCGTATTGGGACTGTTGACTCATCCAGCTCTCGGAAGATGTATTAAATGCAATAGATAAACGAACTGCCATTTCAGGGCTTATACCCGCTTTTCCATTGATAATACTAGATAATGTTTTTCGACTAACACCAAGTGCTTTGGCAGCATCGGTGACGGTTATGCCTAGGGGTTCCAGGCAAAGCTCTTTTATGACTAGTCCAGGGTGGGGGGGATTGTGCATTAACATAATTTTACCTCAGTGATAATCTTCATAATTGACAACTTCTGCATGCTCTCCATTCATTTGAAACGTTACCCGCCAATTTCCACTAACTTTTACTGACCAGGTATCGTTTCTATCGCCTGTAAGCTGATGAAGAAATAAGCCGGGTAAATTCATATCCAGTGGTCTCGCAGAAGCATTAAGTCTACCCAGGATTAATTGAAGCCTTGCCTGGTGATTTGCTTGTATACCGGATTTATTTCCTGTTTTAAAGAAGCGTTCTAGCCCTTTGTGCTTGAAACTTATAATCATACTTTGAAATATAACTAGGTACGTTACAGCTTGCAACAAAAATAATTTTTATTTTAAAATGTGGTCTGTTTGGAGCCTGCGGAATATAGAAAGTAAATGCAGGTGAGGCTAAAGACCGCTCCTACCAATTAAAACCGCCTCTATCATCGGCACTTCCCACTGCTCGACTTTGCAACGAGATTGGTATTGCTCTGCACTATCGGTTTTATAACGGGTAATCATGGCAATAATATGTGCAGACTGAATTTGTGCAAACTGATGTTGCCAGTGCTGTTGTGCTTTTTGGGATAGCACTGCAATGATTTGCTTGCCCTTTTGTAGCACAATCTTGCTGTTTATATTTTGTATTGATACTTCAGAGCCAATTTCAAGACTGGCTAAAGCCTGATGAATAGGGGCTTGTTCGGCATAGCCACCTGCATAGCTTAAATCAAAATCTGCCAGACCTAAGATTGCATATTGTTTATTTTCTATAGGAACTGAGGGAGTAGCTATGCCATCACTCTTACGTGATAATAAAAAATCACCCTCTAATTTTTCTAAATAAGGGTTCTGTAACTCTTGTCTTTTTAGTAAACAAAGCGTCTCTTTAGCACGAGTCATGGCAACATAAAGCAAGCGGCGTTGTTCTTCCGTTGCCGGGATAGACCAGCCGCCATCGAGGATAAAAATATGGCTAAATTCCATGCCCTTAACCGAGTGTATGGTACTCAGAAAAACGCCATTTCCCAGGCGGCTGTCTCTACGTTGTTCAGCGAGTGATTCATACAGGTATTCCAGTAAGTACTGTTTACTGGTTTGTGCATTATCAGTTTCTATCTGCCAGTTTTCTAGTAATTTTTTGAGTTGTTGCCACCAAATATTTTCAGGTTTTTGCTGAACGTAGTGTAGCCAGTCACTGGCTGTACACAAGGCCTGGGGGCTGTCTTTAATGGCATTGAGCAACACCAGGTTTTCTCGAATACGAAACGGTGGTGGTTGACTGTTTTTAGGTAAAGCCAGACTCAGCGGAATTCCTGCTGCTTCCAGACAGGCTCTGACAGGATTTAATAAGCGCCATTCTGTGCTTAATACCGCACATTGTGCGTAATCAAGACTATTGTCCAGTTGGCGCATGCGTGATAATTCCTGGACTAATGCCTGTGCCTGTTGCCTTTCACTTTGACAGCTTAATAGTTGTACGCGCCCTTTTGCCAGTGGATCCAGTTTATCCCAGCGGCCTCCTGGTGCCAGGTTTTTGCGCCCCTGATTAATGCGAATCGGCTGCTGTTGCTTCATGCGATCATGATTGGCTTTAATAAGCTGATTAGCAGCAGCTATAATATGTGCACTGGAGCGGTAATTTTCTAGTAGATAATGTTTGCGAGCCTGGTAATCCTGCTCAAATTGATGGATAAAAGCGACATTTGCGCCACGAAACTGATAGATATTCTGGTCATCATCACCCACGGCTAAAATAGTCAGTTTGCACTCTTCATCCTGATTACGCCCGGCTAAAGCAGATATTAACTGGTATTGCTGGGTATCTATATCCTGATATTCATCCACCAGAATAAATCGATAACCCGCTAATAATTTATCGCGCATATCATCGCTATCGACATTCATACACTGCTGGTTACCTGTCAGTAAATCTATCGCCTGCTGCAGCATGTTTTTAAATGACTGCTCAGTACTGGCGGCATCCGCATTTCTCATTCCTGTTAAGGCATGACCCGATAAACGCAAGCTGAGGCCATGATAGGTCTGAATAGTGACCGCCTTGGCGATATTGCCCACTAAATCATATAGGCGATGACGTAATTCCGTTGCGGCATTACGATTAAAACATAGCACTAAAATACTACTGGCAGGCACTTGTTTTACACGCAATAAATACGCGCAGCGATGAATGACGACTCGCGTTTTCCCCGAACCCGGACCCGCCAGAATAAGGCAATTATCATTTTCACCACTGGCGACCAGTGATTGCTGGATAGGGTTTTGCAAATCACCGACGATGCGTTGGAAAGATTGTTGACTGGTGGCGCGTTCCAGAATTTCTTTGCGGCCTTTAAAATAGAGCTTTACAAACTCGGTTTTATCCTGCGAAAAATAGGCCAGAACAAAGGCCAGCGCATGGCCAATTTTTTCCAGGCCCATGCGCGCATATTCATTCATGACATGTACCTGAAAAATACGTTCGCTGTAATGCTGGGATAAAGGTTCATAATCCCCTTTGTTATAGCGTCGGCCTTTTGCTTCAGGTAAGACCTGAATGGTCATCGCCGACCTAAAAACAGCCAGACCTTTTTGCAGGGTGATGATTTTTTGTTCATGCAGGAAATTCAGCCCTCGTTCCACAGCCGCCAAAGGGTCTTTCAGAGTCGAGTGCATTTCTATATCCTGCTTTAATGCGGCGAGTAAATCTTCGATGGAAAACTCGACGAGTAAATCAGCGCCTGCTTTAGTCTCTGCTGGAATCTTCTGTAAGATAGCCTGTAGGGAAATTTG
>JAUXBW010000147.1 GCA_030619185.1 Methyloprofundus sp. | reverse complement strand
TAAATATCGTCTCAGCCTCTCATGCTCTACCATTCAGTTTAGGGGAGGCGAGGATGTGCTGAGGAACGAAGCGCATCATTCGGTGATTGATGCCCTTCCTATCGCCAGTTCATCTATGTTAACCCTATTGAATTCTAGCTGCTTTGCACTTGCCAGCGTATTAATCATTGCAAAAGCAGCATCAGGGAAATTCTGACCAAAAGCAATAACCCCGTCTTCATGTCCTGGCATGGTAAATAAAGGTAATGGGTCTAATTGCCCAGATGCAAAGAGTTTGCCAACAGCATGTGCCATTTCGGGTGTACCATAGGCTATACCTTGTTCTGTATGCGCTAAACGTAGTGCCTGAGTTGACTGCCATATTTCCGGGCTATGTACGTGGATAACACAATGAATGCCGGGATCTTGAGCATATACACTGGCATGAGTGAGTGCTTCAGAAGAAGGCTGACAAGGACCTGTCGAATAAAGACTATTATCGCTTAAAGTGGCTTTGTTAACCAGGCAATAATGCTGCGCGGATAATTCAGCGATGCCCCCTGTTTGTGTGCCGCTGATAATAAATTTTTCGCCCGTCATGCGCTGGCTAATATTGCCATAGCCGTAGCCCATATAACGGTTCGCTTGTTGACCGATAAGTTGGAGTTGAAACAGTAAGGTTCGCCAGGTATTGATAGGCGCAATGTCCCACTCAAGATTAGCCAGTGCAGGATTATGATGTAGGTGGTATTTAATAACGCCTTCGGTTTCTTGCATAGGATTAACATAGGAAATTTACTAATTAACTCAGCTTTAAGTGCTATTTTATTGTAAAATTAGCTGGTTTGTATTTAAAGTCATTTTTTATATTCTAGCACTGTAATAGTTTTTTATGCGTTGTCCATTCTGTACTGCCCAGGATACTCGGGTGATTGATTCTCGGTTAGCGAACGAAGGCGATCAAGTACGTCGTCGCCGTGAATGTGTGGTCTGTAAAGAGCGGTTTACAACCTATGAAGTGACTGAGTTTAATTTACCCCGAGTGATGAAACGTGATGGCTTGCGCGAGCCTTTCGATGAAAATAAGCTACGTGCGGGTATTTTAAGGGCACTGGAAAAAAGGCCTGTGAGCAGTGATCAGATTGAAGCGGCTGTGACGCGAATAAAAAAAGCACTGATGGCTAGCGGGGATAGAGAAGTCGCCGCACTGGAAATTGGCGAGCAGGTCATGAAAGAGTTAAGTGCTTTAGATCATGTGGCGTTTGTGCGCTTTGCTTCGGTATATCGTAGTTTTCAGGATGTCAGTGAATTTACCGATATGATCGAGGATTTACAAAAAAAACAGCATAATGCCTGAACAGTCCACGCAACAGGATTGTCTCTTTATGGCACGCGCTTTGTTTTTGGCTGGCAAAGGAAGGTATACAACCCAGCCTAATCCACGCGTGGGCTGTGTTTTAGTTAAAAATAACCAAATTATTGCCGAAGGCTGGCATGTGCGGGCGGGGCAGGGGCATGCAGAGGTGGAGGCTTTAAAGCACACTAGCAATGCACACGGTGCAACAGCTTATGTAAGCTTAGAGCCCTGTTTTCATTTTGGCAGAACAGCTCCTTGTGCTGAAGCCTTGATTAAGGCGGGTGTGGTGCGCGTTGTCGTTGCCATGCAAGACCCTAACCCGTTAGTTGCCGGAAAGGGCCTGGCATTACTGGAACAAGCAGGCATTAAAGTAAGTTGCGGCGTTCTGGAAGCGGAAGCCAGGCAACTCAATAAGGGGTTTATTACCCGCATGTTAAGCGCTAAACCCTATGTCATTAGTAAATTGGCTATGAGCCTGGATGGGCGTACGGCGATGGCTTCGGGTGAGAGCAAATGGATTACCTCGGCTGAGGCAAGGCACGATGTACAAAAGCTCCGTGCAGCATGTGGTGCTGTAGTCACAGGCGTTGATACGGTTCTCGCTGATGACCCGGGAATGAATGTACGCTTGCCAGGTGTTGATGTCGAGCAACCTGTGCGGGTTATTCTGGATTCAACATTATGAACACCGGTCTCAGCAAAGCTATTGACTTTAGAGGGGCGGACACTTATTTTGACCTGCTCTAAAAAGCAAAAAAATATAGCTGCGTTAGAGCAAGCAGGCGCAGAAGTTTATCATATCCCTGCCGATGCTGAAGGGCATCTGGATTTACTTGAAGTCCTGACTTTTTTAGCGACACAACAGATTAATGATATTTTGATTGAAGCGGGCAGTGTTCTTAATGGTGCGATGCTGGAACAGGGTTTGATTGATGAATGTATTATCTATATGGCACCCAGTATTTTGGGGTCTAGTGGGCGAGGATTATTTGCCATGCCTAGTGTGTCAGTGATGGCAGATAAAAAACAATTACAGTTTGTGGACATGCGTAAAGTGGGTATGGACTTAAGATTACATTATAAGGTGCAAAAATAAAATGTTTACAGGCATTATTTTAGCTGTTGGCAAAATAACACAAATTGAACAAAAAGCAGGCGATGTGCGTCTGACAATTGATAGCGGAAAATTGTCTTTAGCTGATGCAAATCTAGGCGATAGCATCGCGGTCAACGGAATCTGTTTAACTGCGGTGGAATTAAGTGAACATGGTTTTGTTGCCGATGTTTCCAATGAAACCTTGTCACGAACTAATTTAAAACAGGCGAGTACCGGTACTGCAGTAAATATAGAGCTGGCTTTAACCCCGCAAACCCGAATGGGAGGGCATATTGTTAGCGGACATGTTGATGGTTTAGCGACACTGATTGAAAAAAAACCGGATGGGCGTTCCATTCGTTTAAAGTTTAAAGCACCTGATGAGCTTGCTAAATATATTGCCGAAAAAGGCTCTATTTGCATTAATGGTATCAGCTTGACCATCAATAAGGTTGAGGGTGCTGTATTTAGCGTGAATGTCGTACCGCATACCTTAAAAGAAACAAGCCTGGGCTTTGCAGTTGTAGGTGATAAAATTAATCTGGAAGTTGATTTGTTAGCGCGCTATATGGAACGCCTAATGAAAGGTGAAGCAGCAGCAACTTGCCCAGCGGGTGTCACAGAAAATTTATTAAAAGAGAGTGGGTTTTTGTAAGCAGAATGAATACTAGCGAAGAAATTATTGAAGAGATACGCCAGGGAAAAATGGTCATTATCATGGATGATGAAGACCGTGAAAATGAAGGTGATTTAGTGATGGCGGCGGATTACGCTCGCCCTGAAGATATAAATTTTATGGCGCGGTTCGGACGCGGCCTGATTTGCCTGACCTTGACAGGAGAGCGCTGTCAGCAATTACGTTTACCTTTGATGGTGAGTGACAACAATGCTGCCTTCTCGACCAATTTTACCGTGTCTATAGAAGCTGCAGAAGGTGTGACCACAGGTATATCGGCAGCGGATAGGGCAGCGACGGTACATAAAGCGGTTGCAAAAGATGCAAAACCTGAAGATATCGTTCAGCCCGGTCATATTTTCCCTATTCGGGCTAGAGAAGGCGGCGTTTTAAATCGTGCAGGGCATACCGAAGCAGGCTGTGATTTAGCGCGCCTGGCAGGAGCGGAGCCCGCTGCGGTCATCGTGGAGATTTTAAACGATGATGGCTCTATGGCCAGGCGGCCTGATTTGGAAATCTTCGCCAAAAAGCATGATTTAAAAATTGGCACCATTGCAGATTTAATTCATTACCGTACCGAAAACGAAAGCACTCTGGAGCGTATTAGCGAATGTGCGTTACCGACTGACTATGGTGATTTCCGCCTGCTTGCTTTCCAGGATCGTAATGATAACAAAGTACACCTTGCCGTGGTGATGGGTGATGTCAGTGATGGCGAGCCGGTTTTAGTGCGGGTGCATGCGCGTAATTTAATGGATGATGTTTTTTCATCAACGCGCAGTGATTGCAAGATGCCCGTGCGTGAAGCAATGCAACGGATTGCCGAAGCAGGTCGAGGCGTATTGGTTTTAATCCGTCAGGATGAAAATAATAAGGCCTTAGCTGAATTGGTGCATAAGTATCAGATGCAAGATAATGGTGTGGTTATTCCTGCAGCATCAGAAAAATCAGATGCCTGGCGTACTACCGGCACTGGTTCGCAAATTCTTGCCGACCTGGGGGTGCATAAGATTCAGGTTTTAGGCCCGTATAAGACTTATTTTGGCTTATCGGGGTTTGATATAGAATTGGTTGATATCGCCCCTGTTTAATAAGTACCAGACCATAAATTTTTTAACATTTTGTAGGATGGGTAGATTGGAGTGCCTGCTTCTTAGGCGCGCAATGAAACCCATTAGCTACACTTAAAAAAATGAGCGGAATTTTTAATTCGCTACAAAGCAAACAGTGGAATATGCAGGATATAGCCTGCGCTATGGTTTTGCATATAGTTTAAATGTTTAGAGAGGAAAATATGTCAGCAGTAAAAATAATAGAAGGTAATTTTTCAGCACAAGGTGGTAAATACTGTGTTGTTGCTTCGCGTTTCAATAGCTTTATAGTCGAGCAATTAGAAAACGGTGCCATTGATGCATTAGTTCGCCATGGCGTAGATAAAAGTGATATTACTCTGGTCAAAGCACCTGGCGCGTTTGAGTTACCTATGGTGGTACAGCGCCTGGCCGCCTCTAAAAAGTATGCTGCCATTATAGCCGTTGGCGCTGTTATTCGTGGAGCTACACCACACTTTGAATATGTTTCAAATGAATGTGTTAAAGGTATTGCGCAGGTTTCTATGCAATACGATGTGCCAGTAAGTTTTGGTGTGTTAACCGTAGACAGCATAGAGCAGGCCATTGAACGTGCGGGTACAAAAGCAGGTAATAATGGTGCAGCAGCGGCATTATCAGCAATAGAAATGGTCAGTTTATTCAAAAACCTGGAAGCTTAATGAGTTCGGCAAAAACTAAAGCCAGACAATGTGCGGTACAAGCTTTATATCAATGGCAAATGACCGGGCAAAATCTAAGTACTATTGAAGGCCATTTTAAAGAAGACCAGCGTTTAAAAAATGCACAAAAAAGCTACTTTGCCGATTTGTTTCATGGTGTCCCACAGCATTTAGATAAAATTGATGCCTCTATGGCTGATTTTGTTGATCGTGAAGTTGAAAAAATTGATCCTGTCGAGCGTGCCATATTAAGAATCGGGGTTTATGAGTTATTACATAAACCTGAAACGCCCTATCGTGTGGTCATTAATGAAGGCGTAGAGCTTGCTAAGTCTTTTGGTGCCGATGGCAGCCATCGTTATGTTAATGGCGTACTGGATAAGGTTGCTCAAGTTCAGCGTAAGCAGGAGATTGAAGCTAAACTAAAAGGCCGGAAAACTTAGGGATACGCACGACATACTTGAGTGCAATGGGGCGCGGATCTTTAGTCTGCCTGGTATTTGAGAACGCAAAAAATGAAAAATAAGGTAAAGTTTGGTACGAGCGGTATCCGTGGCTTAGTCAGTGATATGACAGATAAAGTATGTTATGCCTATACGCTGTCATTCCTGGATTATTTACAGGCAATGGGGGCTATTCAAAAAGGACATGCTGTGGGTATAGGGGGCGATTTACGGCACAGCACACCGCGAATAATGAATGCAGTGGCTGCCGCTGCGCTTGATGCCGGCTATCAGCCCGTAAATTGCGGCTTGCTGCCTACACCAGCGCTCACTTTATATGGTATTAATCAGGGAATCGCGACAATTATGGTGACCGGCAGCCATATCCCCGATGACCGGAATGGGATCAAATTTAACAAGCCCGAGGGTGAAGTTCTTAAGCAGGATGAAGTCGGAGCCAAGCGGTCTTAGGAAGACAAC
>JAUXBW010000146.1 GCA_030619185.1 Methyloprofundus sp. | reverse complement strand
CGTAAAGGCGAATATTTAGGGGCAACGGTACAGGTTATTCCGCATATCACTAATGAAATGAAACGCCGTATCTACGCCAGTGCTGAAGGTATGGATGTTGCTATTATTGAAGTGGGCGGTACGGTCGGTGATATAGAATCCCTGCCTTTTCTCGAAACCATTCGTCAGATTGGCATCGAATTAGGCCGTGACCGGACATTGTTTATACATTTGACGCTGGTACCTTATATTAAAACAGCCGGTGAAATCAAAACCAAACCTACTCAGCATTCGGTCAAAGAATTACGCACCATCGGGATTCAACCTGATGTTTTGATCTGTCGCTCTGAACAGAATATTCCTGCTGCAGAACGGCGTAAAATAGCCTTGTTCACTAACGTAGCTGAAAATGCAGTTATTTCAGCAATTGATGCGGATACTATTTATCGTATTCCTTTACTCTTAAATGAACAAGGTCTGGATGATATTGTTGTTAAGCAACTGCGTCTGGATGTCCCTGAAGCTGACTTATCTGAGTGGGAAGCCGTTGTTGACAGTGTGACTCATCCTCATGATTCTGTCACTATTGCAATCGTGGGTAAATATGTCGGTCATAGCGATGCCTATAAATCTTTAAGTGAGGCGTTAACTCACGCGGGGATTACGACGCGCAATACGGTTAAAATAAAATACGTTGACTCTGAGGTTATTGAGCATGATGGTGTTGCGCCTCTAAAAGATGTTGACGCAATTCTAGTGCCTGGTGGATTTGGAGAAAGAGGGGTAGAAGGGAAAGTTGCAACGGTGCGATTTGCAAGAGAAAACAAAATTCCATATTTAGGGATTTGTTTAGGTATGCAGTCAGCAGTCATTGAATTTGCGCGTAATGTTGCCGGGCTTGAAGGTGCACATAGTACGGAGTTTTTACCGAATAGTCCGCATCCTGTGATTGGTTTAATAACCGAATGGCAGGATCATGAGGGACAGACAGAAATACGTGATGAAAATTCTGACTTAGGTGGCACCATGCGTTTAGGCGCACAGAAATGTCGAATTCAAGCAGACTCACTGGTATTCAATATGTACCAAAAGGATGTGATTACCGAGCGTCACCGCCATCGGTATGAATTTAACAATAATTATCTAGATGTTCTGGAAAAAGCGGGCTTGAGTTTTACCGGGAAATCTATGGATGGCCGGTTGGTAGAAGTAGTGGAACTATCCGATCATCCCTGGTTTATTGCATGCCAATTCCACCCTGAATTTACCTCTACACCTAGGGGAGGGCATCCCCTATTTTCTGGCTTCGTCGAGGCAGCAGTAAAACATAAACAGGATAACAAGCAATGAAATTATGTGATTTTGAAGTTGGCTTAGACCAGCCTTTTTTTCTTATCGCGGGAACTTGTGTCATAGAAAGTGAGCAAATGGCACTGGATACCGCAGGTACACTTAAAGAGATATGTGTTGAATTAAATATCCCTTTTGTTTATAAATCCTCATTTGACAAAGCAAACCGCTCTTCGCACAAGAGCTATAGAGGGCCGGGCGTAGAAGAGGGCTTAAAAGTACTACAAAAAGTACAACAACAAATAGGCGTGCCAGTATTGACTGATGTTCATGAAGACACGCCTTTAGGCGAAGTTGCCAGCGTTGTGGATATCATGCAGACACCTGCTTTTTTATGTCGGCAAACCAATTTTATCCAGGCCGTTGCTCGGCAGGGTAAACCTGTTAATATTAAAAAAGGCCAATTTTCAGCGCCATGGGATATGGTTCATGTCGTTGACAAAGCAAAAGCGACCGGTAATCAGCAAATTATGGTTTGTGAGCGAGGCGCATCCTTTGGTTATAATAATCTGGTTTCAGATATGCGCGGGCTTGCTGAAATGCGCAACACAGGATGTCCGGTTGTCTATGATGCGACGCATTCGGTACAACTACCCGGTGGGCAGGGAACTTGCTCAGGCGGTCAGCGTCAGCATGTCCCCTTATTAGCCAGAGCAGCGATGGCCGCTGGAATTTCAGGCTTATTTATGGAAACCCACCCTAACCCTGATGAAGCATTAAGCGATGGCCCGAACTCATGGCCATTGCATCGCATGCAAGAATTATTAGAAACGTTAATGGCAATCGATCAGGCTGTTAAAGCTCATGCATTAATAGAAAATACCTTATAAGCAGCCTCCATGTTTTGCTTGAGTTTTAATGACAGGCAATACAAGACGGCGCAATACAGCATTATTCCAATACTAAAATCTTTAAATAAAAGGGAAAAACAATGGCTAAAATAGTCGATATTAAAGCAAGAGAAATCCTGGATTCGCGCGGTAACCCGACGATAGAAGCTGATGTTACATTAGCTTCAGGAGTGGTCGGAAGTGCGATGGTACCTTCAGGTGCGTCAACAGGAGAACGGGAAGCGATTGAATTACGCGATGCGGATAAGTCACGTTATCTGGGTAAGGGTGTTTTAAAAGCAGTTGAATTTGTTAATACTGAAATTCGTGCTGCAATTGTGGGTTTGGACGCGGCTGATCAAACTGCGTTAGATCAAGCAATGATGGATTTAGATGGTACCAAGAATAAAGGTCGTATTGGTGCTAACGCAATATTAGGTGTCTCTTTAGCAGCAGCGCGCGCCTCTGCATTGGAGGCGGGTGTGCCTCTATATCGCTACCTGAATAAAAGTGGTGAGTTTATCATGCCTGTACCGATGATGAATATTATCAACGGTGGCTCACATGCGGATAATAGCGTTGACTTACAGGAATTTATGATTTTACCTGTCGGTGCTCCGACATTCCGTGAAGCCATTCGCTATGGCGCGGAAGTATTCCATAATCTGGCTAAAGTATTAAAAGCAAAAGGTCTGGCGACTACAGTAGGTGATGAAGGGGGCTTTGCACCTAATTTATCGTCCAATGAAGAAGCGATTGAGGTAATCCTGGAAGCTATCGTTAATGCGGGTTATAAACCCGGGGTTGACATTTTCTTAGGCATGGATGCGGCGGCCTCTGAATTTTATGTAGATGGCAATTACGAGCTTACTTCAGAAGGTAAAACGTTAACCGCCGCTCAAATGACTGACCTGTTCGCCGACTGGGTAGAAAAATATCCAATTATCTCTATCGAAGATGGCCTGTATGAAAATGACTGGCAGGGCTGGAAAGAGCATACTGATCGCTTAGGTGACAAGATTCAGTTAGTGGGTGATGATTTATTTGTGACCGATCCTGCTACATTGAAAGACGGCATAGAAAAAGGCGTGGCTAACTCAATTTTAATTAAAGTAAACCAGATCGGTACTTTAACTGAAACTCTGGAAGCTATTAACACTGCTCACGCAGCAGGTTACACAGCGGTTGTTTCACATCGTTCGGGTGAAACGGAAGATACAACAATTGCTGATTTATGTGTTGCCATGGGAACAGGGCAAATTAAAACAGGATCATTGAGTCGTTCTGATCGTGTTGCAAAATATAACCGCTTAATGAAAATTGAAGAAGAGCTAGGTGCAGAAGCGAAATATGCTGGGCGTAGTGCGTTTAAAAAACTATCCTAAGTCCATCTTAAAATACTCTATTTGATGTCAGGAAGGGCAGACCTTAACTTTACCCTTCCTGCAACAGGTGACTTATCAAAATTCTTATAGTCTTTCTTGTTATTCTGATTACACTGTTACAATATCGCTTATGGTATGGTGATGGTAGTTATCAGCAAACACAGAAGTATCAGCAACAGCTAGATCAATTGCAACAGCAGTTAACAGTAAAGCAACTGCGTAATAAAGCATTAGAAGCTGAGGTTCTGGATTTGCGTAAAGGTAAAGAAGCCATTGAAGAAAATGCACGTCATGATTTAGGTTTGATCAAGCAAGATGAAACCTTTTTTCAGGTCATTGAATAATCCTAAAAACCGCAGTTGGCCGCTATAAAACACTATAAGTAATTGAATACTAAATGTAATGATCGTAAATACTTGTCACCTGTTGGGTGAATATACCCCGCTTCACGGTTTTGTGAATAAATCTGAGTGCGAAATACTGCGTTACAGCTCTTGCCAAGGGCTACGGCCATTGCCCGCGAGCTATGCCTTGTCTTTCGCACTCAGATTTTCCACAAAATCCGCGCTCAACTGCGGTTTCTAGGAAATACCTATGACCGAAACAAATAAATATTGGGGTATTGTACCTGCTGCGGGTGTGGGTAAACGTATGCAGGCAGATCGCCCTAAACAATATCTAGCATTAAATTCCTATACAGTGATTGAGCAGACTTTAACTCGTTTATTAGAGGTTGAATTACTCACCGCTGTTGTCGTCGCTATTTCACAAGAAGACCCGTATTGGCCAGAACTTAACATATCTAAAAACCCCCGGATTCTTACCGCAGCGGGTGGTAAGGAAAGAGCGGATTCAGTGTTATCTGCATTAAACTCAATAGCTGATAAAGCCGAGGATAACGACTGGGTGCTGGTACATGATGCAGCACGTCCCTGTATTACTCAAAGTGATGTCGAGCACCTGATCAATGAGTTAGATGATCACCCGGTAGGTGGGATCCTGGCGTTAGCCTCTCATGATACTTTAAAGTCTGTTAATGATGAGCTGGCAATTACTGATACGGTAGATCGAAGCAAAATATGGCGTGCTTTAACCCCACAAATGTTTCGCTATAGTGCTCTTAAACATGCATTGCAAGAAGCAGCAGATAAAGGCTGGATCATGACTGATGATGCCAGTGCCATGGAATTACAGGGTCAACAACCTAAAATTATCGCAGGGCGTTCGGATAATCTAAAAATTACTCGCCCCGAAGATTTAGCATTAGCACAATTTTATTTGGAGCAACAATGATACGAGTTGGACAAGGGTATGACGTACATCGCTTTGTCGATCAAGGTGATGTGATTTTAGGTGGAGTAAAAATTGATTATGATCAAGGTCTGGAAGCGCACTCTGATGGTGATGTGGTGTTACATGCCTTAAGTGATGCACTACTGGGAGCGGCGGCTTTAGGCGATATTGGCAAGCACTTTCCTGATACCGATCCTGAATTTAAAGGTGCTGACAGCCGGGTTTTACTGCGTCATGTCTACGCAATTGTGCAACAAAAGGGTTATACTCTGGTAAACGCAGATATTACCATTATTGCCCAGGCACCAAAAATGGCACCTCATATCGTCGCTATGTGTACTAATATTGCAGAAGATTTATTAGTGGATATAGACTGTATTAATGTCAAAGCAACGACAACTGAAAAGCTTGGCTTTGAAGGGCGCAAAGAAGGCATTGCAGTACAAGCGATTGTGCTTATCAGCAAATAGATATTCGTGTAGGGCGTGGCTTTAGCCCGCCAAAAATGCATCTGATTACCCACAACTCTCAGCTATATACCTTAGTAATTATTCAATTTGAACTCCACTATTTATCTACCTGACTGGGCATACGCTTATGGTGGCGCTCAAAGCCAGGGTAACATCCGCACAACGCCTGATGATTTTATTGTCAATGAGATTCAGTCTTTTGCATTGTCAGGCACAGGCGAGCATACTTTTGTCTTAATAGAAAAATGCTCCGAAAATACGGACTATGTTGCTCGATTACTCGCCCGGTTTTCCGGGGTGCGCCAACGAGATGTCAGTTATGCGGGTTTAAAAGACCGGCATGCCCGAACCACGCAATGGTTTAGTATATGGCTTCCTGGCAAGCCAGACCCAGACTGGGAAGGATTAAACTCAGAAACCATCAAAGTTTTACAGGCAACACGGCATAGTAAAAAGTTAAAACGTGGCTCACTGGCAGGAAATCAATTTATTGTACGTATTCGTAACTGG
>JAUXBW010000059.1 GCA_030619185.1 Methyloprofundus sp. | reverse complement strand
TGTGACGCTTAGCGTCACGGAACGCAGAGCGCTCTCTTATAAGTTCCCACGCAGAGCACGGGAAGCAGAATGTTGTGCTAACTAAGGAACGTGCACGGACTAACTTCGACAACTCGCTTGTGTTTATGCTCGTCTTCTGCGTTGTAGAAATAGTTGCGTAGCCAGCTATGCGCCTGTTTCTACACCTTGAATACGAACATAAATTCTGCGGCAGTTACCAAACTTATTCCGTGCGCGTTCCTAACCCACAGAACCCTCTAAACTAATTCCTAATAAAGCCTGCGCTTCGACAGCAAATTCCATGGGTAATTCTTTGAATACACTTTTGCAAAAACCATTAACAATCATCGAAACAGCATCTTCTGCTGATATACCACGTTGCTGACAGAAAAATAATTGGTCTTCGCTGATTTTAGACGTGGTCGCTTCATGCTCGACTTGTGCTGAAGGTTGTTTGACTTCCACATAGGGGAAAGTATGTGCGCCACACTTATCACCCACCAATAAAGAATCGCATTGCGTGTAGTTACGTGCGTTTGTCGCATTTTTACCGACCTTAACCAGGCCACGATATGTATTTTGTGAGCGTCCTGCGGAAATACCTTTGGAAATAATAGTGCTGCGGGTGTTTTTACCGACATGGATCATCTTAGTTCCGGTATCAGCCTGCTGCAGGTTATTAGTCACGGCCACAGAATAAAATTCACCGACCGAATTATCACCTAATAAAACACAGCTGGGATATTTCCAGGTAATCGCTGAACCTGTCTCTACCTGAGTCCAGGAAACTTTGGCATTAACACCTCGGCATTCAGCACGCTTAGTGACAAAATTATAAATCCCACCAACACCATTCTCATCGCCTGGATACCAGTTTTGTACCGTAGAATATTTAACCTCTGCATTATCCATGACAACCAGTTCCACGACAGCCGCATGGAGTTGATTTTCATCACGCATCGGAGCTGTACACCCTTCTAAATAACTGACATGACTACCCTCATCAGCAATAATCAAGGTCCGTTCAAACTGCCCTGTGTTTGCGGCATTGATTCTAAAGTAAGTAGATAATTCCATTGGGCAACGTACCCCTTTAGGAATATATACAAATGACCCATCGGTAAACACAGCTGCATTTAAAGCTGCAAAAAAATTATCGCCCGATGGAACCACCGTACCTAAGTACTCTTTTACTAGCTCAGGATACTCCTGCAAAGCTTCCGAAATAGGGCAAAAAATCACCCCGGCATCTTTTAATTTACCTTTAAAGGTTGTTGCCACCGACACACTATCAAATACAGCATCAACTGCCACACCTGCCAGGCGCTCCTGTTCATCTAGTGGTATACCCAGTTTTTTATAGGTCTCCAGTAATTCAGGGTCTATTTCATCCAGGCTTTGTGGTTTGTCTGAATCCTTCTTCGGTGCAGAATAATAACTAATCGCATAATAATCAATCGGATCTATCTTTAATTGCGCCCAGTCAGGTTCCGTCATCGTTTGCCAATGTCGAAATGCCTTAAGGCGATATTCCAGCATAAACTCTGGCTCGCCTTTAATCGCCGAAAGTTTCGCAATCACTGCTTCATCTAAACCAGGAGGAAAAGTATCCACTTCCAGTTCAGTCACAAAACCTTCTTTATATTTTTGACCAATCAGATTTTCAATTTCTTGTGCGCTTGATGACATAAATACTCTTAACTATTTTAAACGATATAAACTGGCCACAGGCACAGTAATTTCTTGAGGAGACTGAACGGGAAGTAGCATATCGGCTAAAGTCACCGATTCTAACGCTTTTTGCACGGTCTGATTAACCAGCCGCCAGTTATTACCAATTTGACAACCAGCCACTTGCTGGCAGCTATTTTCCAGAGTACTGCATTCAGTTAAAGCAATAGGCCCTTCCAGTGCCGTAATCACTGATGCAACCGTAATGTCCTCAGGCGCATGCAGCAAAGCATAGCCGCCTTTTGCCCCTCGAGTAGAACTTAACACCTTCGCCTTAAGCAATAACTTTAAAATCTTACTCACTGTAGGCTGGGCAATGCCCGTAGCCGTCGAAATTTCCAGAGCCGCATGAACGGGTGTCTGGCTTTTCGCCATAAAACTTAAGATAACTGTTGCATAATCAGTCATTTTCCCTAAACGTAACATGTATCCTCCTTCAATTAGGACTATTTTAGTCCTAATTAATTCCATAGTAAATAGCTAGGTTATTATACTTTGCCCGGCTCTAGTTGCGGACTTTATAGCGCGTTGTTTTTGTCGGGAGTAAGACAGTGAAATAGGCGCATGGCCGGCTACATAACAATTTCAATCACGCAGCCATCGGCGGAAAACAGCGGTTAGAAAACCGCAACGATGGCCGTGTGCAATAAATTTTTAAGCAATATCCCTACGGATTCCAATAGTGACTATGTGCTTCCCTATAGCTTTCAAGCTGGTTATGAGTTTGCGTTATTTTAATGCGTAGGGCACCTGTTTCACCGGTAATAAAATACTTTGCAGCGATGGCCTCATAGCGCTGTAACACATCAGCATGTGGAAACCCAAAACGATTTGGCGAGTCAGCAGGGATCAAAATAAGCTCAGGTTGAACCTTGGCCAGAAAAGCCGCACTGGAGGAAGTTTTACTACCATGATGTGGCGCAATTAATATATCAGCTTGCAAAAAATCGCTGCTATTCTGAACTAAATAATCTTCTGCAACTCGTTCAATATCCCCCGTCAATAGTACGCTACTTCCTGGCGTGTCAATTCTCAAAACACAGGAATTATCATTTTCATGTTGAAATAGTTGCTCCGGTGGTGATAGAAATTGAAAACTTAGCCTATCCCACTGCCACTTATTTCCCGCACTACATTGAGTCGCGTGATAAGCCGATAATTGATGCGGAACGCTACTTAATACTTGCCGCACTGGGATTGCATTTAATAGAGCAGCTGCACCCCCGATATGATCATTATCGGCATGACTGATAATTAATTTATCCAGATGGGTAATATTTCGATAATACAAATACGGCAGGATAACATTTCTGCCCATATCAAATTTTTCAGAAAACCGGGCACCCGTATCAAATACCAAGGCATAATTAGCCGTTTCAACGACCACCGCCAGGCCTTGCCCTACATCCAGAAGTGTGAGTTGCATTTCCCCCAGCGCGGGCTTATCTGGCTTGCCCAGAAACACGGGCAACAGCATGACGATACCTAAAAAACGCCCCGGAACACCTCTTGGTGCTAATAATAACAAGACTCCCAGCATCGCCACTAGCATTTGCCATATCTGTGGTTTTGGGCGCACCACACTCGCCATCGGCAATTCCACTAAATACTCTAAGACCCGCCATAAAATTTGCAGAATATGATCAATAAACTGTAATAAAAAACCTGCTACCTCAGGGGCAATCTGCAATAATATTACGGCTAGCAAGGATAGAGGAACGACAACGAGACTGACTACTGGCACTGCAATCATATTTGCAAAAGGTGCAATAAGCGATACACGCTGAAAGAAGAATAACAAGACAGGAAGCAAGCTCAATGCAACGACAGCATGTATTTTGAGACTACTTAAAAAACGGTGTTCCCGACCTAAGCGGGATGACAGAACATAAACAATACAAAACACCGCAAGAAATGACAAATAAAACCCCGCAGCTAGTACTGCCATAGGATCAAGCAATATCACAGCGAGTAATGCCAGAGCAAAAGCGTTTAGCGTCTTGACATGCCTGCGTATAACTATCGTCAGCATAAATAGGCCCAGCATAATCAGAGCACGTTGAGTCGGAATGGAAAAACCGGCGAGTGCGGCATAGAATAATGCAGCGATAAAGGCAAAGCAAGCCGCGACTTGCGGTGCTGAATAGCCATTAGAGGGCAGGCGTAACCAGCATTTAAAAAACAAGCCATACACCATTCCAGCTATCAACCCGATATGTAAACCAGAAATAGCCATTAAATGATTGGTGCCGGTCTTGGATAAGACCTGCCACTGCGGTGCAGATATTTGACTTTTATCCCCTATACTCAGGGCTTTTATCAAAGCGAGACTGGTAGGCGTTATGTCATGTTGAGCTAATAAATCGGCAATATTCTGGCGTAATACAGAAATACTCTGCCAGTAAGGCACAGTCGCTAACAAGGTCGCAGTCTCTGTGTGCCTGATATAGCCAGTTGCACCTATATGGCGAATAAACAACCATTTTTCATAATCAAAACCACCTGGGTTCATCGTGCCATGTGGCTGTTTTAATTTAACCTGGAAACGCCAGCTTTGCCCGGCAGCAACAGTCTGTTCAGGAAAATACCAGCTCAACCGTATCTTATCGGGCAAAGGGACAGGCGCATTCGTCACTTTAAAATCAAAACGCACCCGGCGTGTATTATATTCGGGCAAGCCGATAATATCTCCCTGGATTAATAACTCTTTACCTTGCAGTTCGGGAGATAAATGAGCGGATAGAAAATATCCAGCAAAGACAGTCGCATACACAATACCCAGAAGAAAAAATGTGATACGCTTATAATTATAATAAGCCATTAACATGGCAAGCATTAGCGTTAAGACTATTGCCACCGTATTAGGCAGCTCTGTCCATTGCTGACAAAACAACACACCTAGAAAAAAGGATAGAACAGATAGCAACATACCCAGTACACCCGCTTAAAATACCCATCAAAACCTGCTACACTTAAAGTTTATTTCAATTAATGGATATGATTAACTATGCCAAAAAAGCTGATAAAAAAATACATGCCCTCACCGGAGTCCATTAAAGATAATAAAAACCTGAAATTTTTAGGTGATAAGCTACATGACCCAAATCTTTGGCACCTAAACAGGCGCTCTGTTGCAGCAGCCTTTGCGATTGGGCTTTTTGCCGCCTGGATTCCAACACCAGGACAAATGATCATCGCTGCGAGTCTCGCGCTCTACTTCAGTGCCAACTTACCCATTTCAGTCGCTTTAGTCTGGATTACTAATCCATTAACTATGCCACCCATGTTTTATTTTGCTTATCGTTTAGGCTTATGGGCGTTAAACCAGCCACCACCGGCAGCTGACTTTGAATTTTCTCTGGAAAGTGTGACCTCGGGTCTAAGTGATATAGGCGGACCGTTTCTTATGGGCTGCCTGATACTCGGCATTATTTCATCAACCGTGGGCTATTTTGGTATACGCTTATTCTGGCGCTGGCATGTAGTTAAGCAGTGGCGTGCACGAGCAGAGAGATAAATGAGTCGTTCAACAGCCTGGCTTTGATAGCTTGGCTTAAGGGAGATGGAAACAAAAATCCTACCCAATATCGGATGATTATTTATTTCCAGCCCCCCTTAGGGTAATTGTCGGGTTAGGTTTTTTATGCTCCACAAAAAACCTAACCCAGGCTACAACTACTCTACAATCAAGCCATCCGCCATATGTAACACTTTATCCATACGCCCAGCTAGATCCGGATCGTGGGTGACAATTAAAAAACTGATCTGTAGTTCCTGGTTCAATTCCAGCATAAGCTGATAAATGCTTTCCGCTGTTTTACTATCCAGGTTCCCTGTCGGCTCATCCGCTAATATACACTTGGGCTTATTAATTAATGCCCGCGCAATTGCAACCCTCTGTCGCTCACCACCCGATAATTCACCCGGTTTATGTTTAACTCGATGCTCTAAACCAACGCGGAGTAGAATCTCTTCCGCCGCTTGCTTTGCCTCAGCGATTGAACTGCCACCTATCAAAGCAGGCATCGTCACATTCTCCAAAACAGTAAACTCGCCTAAAAGATGATGAAACTGGTAAATAAATCCTAATGACTGATTTCTGATTTTAGATAATTTTGCCTGGCGTACTTTTTTTAAATTGACACCATCCAGGATCACTTCACCACTGGTTGGTTTGTCTAGACCGCCCAGTAAATGCAGTAAGGTACTTTTACCAGAACCAGACGAGCCCATAATAGCAACCCGTTCACCCGCAGAGACTGAAAAATCAATCCCTTTTAAAACCTCGACATTCAGATCACCTTGCTTAAACCGCTTGGTTAATTGATGGCACTGTAAAATCACCTGATCACTCATAACGTAGTACTTCCGCCGGGTTAACTCGTGAAGCCTGCCACGCAGGATATAGGGTTGCTAACAATGACAAGGAAAAAGCCACCATGGCAATAACATACACATCAGCCCAGACCAGTTTTGAGGGTAAGCTACTAATATAATACACATCCGCTGCCATAAAATTAACCCCGAAAAATTCTTCAATCGCCGGGACTATGGTTTCGACATTTAAGGCTAATAAAACCCCACCTACCGTCCCTAGAGCCGTGCCCACCAAACCGATAATCGCACCTAAAACAATAAAAATCCCCATGACCGACATGGGTGTTAAGCCCTGTGTTTTTAGTATGGCAATATCACCCCGTTTATCTGTTACGACCATCACCAAGGTAGAAACTATATTAAAGGCCGCGACCGCCACAATCAGTAATAAGATAATAAACATCACCCGTTTTTCAGTTCTAATCGCCTGAAAAAAGTTACTATGTGCCTGGGTCCAGTCGCTAACAAAATAATCTCCATACAGTTGCCGAGCTAACTGATGAGTAATCTGTGGCGCATTAAATAAATCATCCAGTTTTAAGCGTAGTCCTGAAACATTGTCATCCATACGGAATAGTTTTGCTGCATCATCTATATGGACAATCGCCATATTACGATCATATTCATACATCCCGACCTCAAAAATTCCGCTAACGGTAAAACGACGTAAGCGTGGAATAATACCCGCCGGAGTTGAATTTACCTGGGGGCTGATCACGGTGATTTTATCACCTACCCTGGCTCCTAAATAAGTCGCCAATTCACTCCCCAATACGATACGGTATTTGCCTGCCTGTAAGTCGGTTAGTGCACCTGTTTGCATTTTTTCACCCACCTCAGAAACAGCCGATTCCTGTTCGGGCAAAACACCCCGAAGCAAAGTGCCACTCACCCTGCGCCCTGCATTCACCATGACCTGACCACGAACAAAAGGAGCCGCGCCCTGAACATGAGGCAGATCTTTTACTTTTTCCTTTAAAACAGGCCAGTCATGGAGCTCACCACCCCGTCCGGTAATAGTGGAATGAGCCGTCATGCCTAAAATGCGCTGGCGTAGTTCGTCTTCAAAACCATTCATAACAGATAGCACAGTAATCAAAGCAGTGACACCCAGAGCAATACCTAGTACAGAGGTTAAAGTAATAAAGGAAATAAATTGCGTACGGCGTTTAGCGCGTGTATAGCGCAAACCAATATATAAAATAAGGGGTTTAAACATAGAAGATATTTATTAAAGAGGGTATGGGAGAACTATTTGCATTTAGGACATAAACCATACAAATATAAACTATGGTCAGTCAGTTCATAACCTAAATCTTTGGCAATCTGGTTCTGTCGATCTTCGATCACATTATCAGTAAATTCATCTACTTTACCGCATTTAACACAGACCACATGATCATGGTGTAGTCCTTTGTTAAGCTCAAAAACCGAGTTACCCCCTTCAAAATGATGTCGGGTTACCAGCCCTGCTGCTTCAAACTGGGTTAAAACACGATAAATAGTCGCTAAACCAATTTCTTCATTTTCACTTAATAGAATTTTATAGACTTGCTCCGCATTTAAGTGACGCTGATTAGTTTCACGCTCCATAATTTCTAAAATTTTCACCCGGGGCAGGGTTACCTTTAAACCTACATCGCGTAATTCTTGTGATTCCACCTTGTTTATACTCCTTCCAGTAAATCATACGTCGAGATAAACGTATCTGAACATACATTGTAAAGCTTTTCCGGTAAAAGAAAAAAATATAGTTTACCTTCTTTTTAGTTTTAAAATGTTATATCAGGTATGATATTTATATACCCCAAACAAACAAACACTTAAAATTCACCACGTGCTACGCCTCATCGCCCTCTTAACGGCTGTCACTTTTCTTTCAGCCTGCTCTACACTCGCTGTCGATGTCCCTTTTGTTTATAAAATTGATATTGATCAGGGAAATGTAATCAATCAGGAAATGGTCAACCAACTACGCCCTAACATGACTAAACGTCAGGTTATTTATGTCTTGGGTTCTCCGCTATTAGTAGACCCATTCAGTACTAATCGCTGGGATTATATTTATTCAGTACAACTGGGTCACGATGATCGATTACAGGATCGCATCAGCTTGTTTTTTACCGGGGACAATTTGATTCATGTAGAGGGTAATTTATTACCTGAAGAGAATCCACCACCACCACCGCCCAAAGAAATGACTATAGATGCTCCTAAACGGGATTTGAAAAAGACCTTATATGAAATGATAGTCGGGTTATTTACTTTCAACGACGACGATGATGAAGAAATCTAGCGACTCTGCTTTATCGCTCTTTGTCTCCGTGCTTCCATAGGTTCAATTGCCAGGCTTCTATATATTTCTACGCGATCATTTTCTTGTAACTGCGTACTCAAAAGACAAATCTGACTAAAAATGCCTACCTTATTTTTACTCAGATCAATCTCAGGAAATTGCGTAATAATGCCTGAAAGCTCTATTGCCTGTTCAACATTACAAGCCTGTGTGACTTGTAATGCGATAATCAATTGTTTATCAGGTCTGGCATAGGCAACTTCTACAATCACAAACCGCCTCCCCCTGCTCCCAAAAATAATTCCAGCATGTATAAATTTCCCTGATTACGTACAACTTATAGCTACATTAAAAAAACTTAAAAACATCAGCACATTAAGCGCCTCGTCATTCCCGAAGTTTTTTATCGGGAATCTGTGCTTAACCTATGAGATTCCTGCTAAAGGCATGCAGGAATGCCGAAGTATAGCTTGAGAGTTGTGGGTAATCAGGTAAATTTTTAATGCCTTGCACTCAATCTAAATCAGGATCAAACACCATAAATTTGCCTGGCACGCTCTGTAAAAGAAGTAACCATAGTATTACAGATTTGATTAAAAACCGCACCAAAAGCAAAGTTTGCCAGCATACCGTTTATCTGAAATTCTAGATCCAGAGAAATTTTACTCGCATCTTCACGTAAAGGCATAAAATTCCATACCCCATCTAATGAAGAAAACGGCCCGTCTAGTAAGGAAACTGTAATGCGCCCCCCTTCATCATTCACATTACGGGTTGCAAACGAATTTTTAAATCCACCTTTGGCAATCTGTAATTCAGCCTCAACAACATTAGCTTCTCGACTAATGATTCGGCTACCCGTACACCAGGGTAAAAAATCAGGGTAGGCTTCAATATCTCTGACAATGTCGTACATCGCATGAGCTGAGTATTTGACTAATGCACTTTTATTAACCGTCGTCATTAGCTAAAGACTCCAAATACCCCAAGCACATTCAGAAAAACGATAAAAATAGCAGCGGGAGCAACATAGCTCACAAGAAACTTCCAGAGTTTAAATAAGCGATCATCATCTAAATCTAGCTCATCTTGACTATCTTTAGGCAACATCACCCTACCCGCAAATAAGGCGATAAAAAGCCCTCCAAGCGGTAGCATTAGATTTGCTGTCAAATAATCCAGTACTTCAAAAAAGTTTGCGCCAAAAAAGGTGATATCTGACCATACGTTGAATGAAAAAACAGTGCCCATACCTACCAGCCAAGTGATAAACCCCATACCAATACAGGCACGCTTACGCTCAACATCATAATGCTCAACACACCAGGCGACTGCCGGCTCAATTAAAGAGATCGCAGAAGATAGGGCAGCAAAAACCAATAAGACAAAAAACAAAATACCGAATAACCAGCCACCCGTCATATTACCAAAGGCAATAGGCAGGGTTTCAAAAATCAAACCAGGACCGGAACCTGCTTCCAGTCCATTGGAAAAAACAATAGGAAAAATTGCTATTCCAGCTAATAATGCAACCACGGTATCCGCACCTGCAATCATAATAGCCGTCTTGGCAATAGAAATATCCTTAGGTAAATATGAACCGT
>JAUXBW010000063.1 GCA_030619185.1 Methyloprofundus sp. | reverse complement strand
TTGGATAGGTTTGTCTAGGACTAATTGACTTCGCGAAAACTGATTTTCATTAATGCCTCTATATAGTTGTTTTATATAGGGAATTGTTTTGGCAGATTATTGCTGCCATTTGAGACTCTAGACTGGGAAAGCCCCGAAGGCATTAAAGTAAAGCCATTATATACGCAAGAGGATTTGGAGGGACTAGAACATTTATATTCGCTCCCGGGGGAACCTCCTTTTGTGCGTGGTCCTTATGCCTCAATGTACCCTGGAAAACCGTGGACTATCCGACAATACACCGGTTTTTCTACGGCAAAAGAATCCAATGCTTTTTACAGAAAAAATATAGCTGGTGGACAGAAGGGGCTCTCTATTGCTTTTGACCTGGCAACACATCGAGGCTACGACTCAGATAATCCGCGTGTGCACGGTGACGTAGGTAAGGCAGGCGTTGCTATTGACACAGTGGAAGACATGACAATCCTATTTGATGGCATTCCGCTGGATAAGATGTCTGTTTCGATGACCATGAATGGCGCAGTTATTCCGGTTATGGCTAGTTTCATAGTTGCGGCAGAAGAGCAAGGGGTTAAGCCGGAGCAACTTTCAGGCACGATTCAAAACGATATTCTAAAAGAATACCTGTGCCGCAATACCTATATTTACCCGCCTGAACCGTCAATGCGGATCATTTCCGACATTATTAGTTATTGCTCGGAAAACATGCCGAATTTTAATACCGTCAGCATCAGCGGCTATCATATCGCTGAAGCGGGTGCAAATTGCGTATTGCAAACCGCTTACACCATTGCCGATGGTTTGGAATATGTGAGGGCGGCTATTCAGAGTGGCTTGCATATCGATGATTTTGCGCCTCGACTCTCCTTTTTCTTTGGCATAGGCATGGATTTCTTTATGCATATCGCTATGCTACGTGCTGCCCGCTTTTTATGGAGTGAAGAAGTTTTACAGTTTAATCCGCAAAATGAAAAATCACGAATACTGCGCACGCACTGCCAAACATCAGGCTGGAGTCTGACCGAGCACGATCCGTACAACAACATAATCCGCACCACCATTGAATGTATGTCTGCGGTCCTGGGTGAAACACAATCGCTGCATACCAACGCATACGATGAGGCCGTAGGGCTGCCGACCGAGCTGTCCGAGCGGATTGCCCGCAATACCCAGCTTATTGTGCAGCAGGAATCTCAAATTTGTAGAGTGATCGATCCGCTTGCCGGTTCGTATTATTTAGAATCTCTCACCGCTTCAATTATTAATGGGGCACGGGAGGTTATGAAGGAAATAGCGGCAGTCGGTGGTATGGCTAAGGCCATTTCTATGGGTATTCCGCAACGGCGCATTGAGGAAGCTGCAGTCAGAACACAGGCACGCATTGAACTTGCTCAAGATGTTATTGTAGGCGAAAACAAATACAGAGTAGCTGAAGAGGATGACATACCCGTGCGTGAAGTGTCCAGTCATGCACGAGAGCATCAAATCGCGATGCTAAAAGATATTAAGGCAAGCCGTAATAATTTCGCTGTGCAGAAAACTCTGGACAATATCATACAAGTGGCTGAGTCCGACGGAAATTTGTTGGCTGCCGCCATTGAAGCGATACGTCTCCGGGCAACCGTAGGTGAAATTTCTGATGCAATAGAAAAAGTATTCGGTCGATATGCGACCAAAGCGGAAATTATTTCCAATGTATACGCTTCAGTATATGGTGAGGATGAGCGCTTTCTGGCTGTAAAAAAACGCGTGGCGGCGTTTACTGAAAAAACCGGGCGCAAACCGCGTATTTTTAGCTTAAAAATGGGCCAGGATGGACATGATAGAGGCTTGAAAGTTGTTTCATCTGCCCTTTCTGACCTAGGCTTCGATGTCGTGATTAGCCCCATGTTCCAGACTCCGGAGGAAGCGGCCAAACTGGCGATAGAGAACCAGGTCAATGTCATAGGTGTCTCTTCGCTTGCGGCGGGGCATAAAACATTAGTCCCCTTGCTTATCGAGGAACTCAAGAAACAGGGAAACCCTAACATCAAGGTTACCGTAGGCGGTGTCATTCCTCATCAGGACTATGACTATCTCGATGAGATAGGCGTTGTGGCTATTTTTGGTCCCGGAACAAATATTCTGGACGCTACTACAAAGATTTTGTTTGCTATTGAATAGCCTTGGGCATGTGTAGCCCTTTTTTGTAATGGAGTACTCAGCTATGCTGCTATCTCTGTTAAAAAAATAAAGGGAATAGAATATTGACAATAATTAAACTATTAGGTATTTAAAATGAAATTAACATTAATCGTATTATTTGTATCAATATCATTAAGTTCCGTAAATGCTAAAGAAACTACCTTTAATATGAAAAAAGGAGAGCTTGCCGCTGAATGTATTCTGGTCAGTGAAGGCTTCGGCTATTGGAGTGCCTGGTTTCAACAATTAGGCAGTTCAAAAAATTTCAGATTAGATTATGCTACTCCTTCTGGAAGCGACAATTGCCCTGCAAATCTTATTGAAGGTGAAGAGTGTGAAATCATCGAAGATGTTTCTAATTTAGTCGATGTTACCTTTAAAGAAGGGATGGAGCATTGTAATGATTGTACGACCACTCAAATTTTCATGGGCACTGTAATCAATGGTAGTTGCAAAAAAGACAAGGATGCATGCATAATTGATGGAAAGCAAGGTATAGTCAAAAACGGAGAATGTATTGATCTTGTATAGTGACAAAAAGCAAATAATAAAGCTAGCATTCCAGAGCCTCGCTTATTGTTAAATCGCTAATGCCAAATTAAATCTAAGTAAGGCTTTTACTGGCAATTTCAAAGACATCTTTAGAAATATTTTCTGTATTAATAATGCGCTCTAACTGCTGCTTCATTAGGTCTTGTCGCTGTTTATCAAATCTGCGCCACTGTGTTAAAGCACTGACCATACGTGAGGCAACTTGCGGATTAAGGCTATTTAAAGCAATCACTTGATCGGCCAAAAATTGATAGCCCTGACCATTTTTAGCATGATAATGAATGGGGTTAGCCTGACTAAAAGCCCCCACTAAAGAGCGTACCCGGTTTGGATTTTTAAGATCAAATGCGGCATGTTTTAATAGAGATTGCACAACAGTAAAGGTATCGGGCTGTGAGCTTGAAGCTTGTAAACTAAACCATTTATCAATGACCAATGCTTCTGCAGACCATTGTTGATAAAACTGATCTAAACAAGCCGTTTTCTCAGGATTATCAGTGTTTATAATTGCGCCCAGTGCGGCTATCTGGTCGGTCATGGTTTTTGCGCTGGCAAATTGATCATTGGCTAACTGGTGGCTGTTATCTGTATTTAATTGGCTTAAATAATCCAGACACAGATTTTTTATTCTACGTTTGCCTATCGCTGTTGAGTTAAGTTCTCCACTTTCAGCTTGATGGTTTTGTTGATAAAGAGCCGTTATTTGTTCATGAAGTTGCTCCGCCAGATTACGCTTAACTAGCTGTCTTGCCTGGTGAATTGCATCAACATCGACAACAGACATTTGTTCAGCCAGATAATTTTCTGCGGGTAAAGAAAGTAGGCAGGCCAAATAAGAAAGATCGGTCCAGGGTTGCTCAAGAATCGCTTTAAAGCTATCAATTAATATATCTGGGATAGTTAAGCTTTGCCCTTGTTGAATTGCAGCAATAAGCTCAAAAATAATACTTGCCGTTAATTGCTGCCCCGCTTCCCAGCGATTAAAACTATCATTATCATGTTGTAATAAAAAGGCAAGCTCAGTTAAAGGCCTAGTCATTTCTATTTTAACGGGTGCAGAAAAGTCACGTAAAACCGACAGGATGGGAGTGTTACTTACATTGTTAAAGACAAAGCTTTGCGTCTGTTCGCTAAGCTCCAGTATAAATTCATTACTGTTGCTCACTACATCAGCAACAGACGCATAAATAGTGGTTCCATCTGCAGCAAATAACGCGACTTTAATAGGAATAAGTAAAGCCGCTGTATTGGCCTGACCTGGTATCGTCTGCTTTAAAGTGAGTGTCAAGGATTGCTGCTCGGCATCATAAACCTGCTCAACTTTAATGCTCGGTGTTCCCGCTTGAGCATACCAACGCCTAAACCGAGTTAAATCCTTATCCGCAGCATCTTCCATGGCCTGCACAAAATGCTCGCAGGTGACCGCTTGTCCATCATGACGTTGAAAATACAAATCAGCACCTTTATAGAAATCTTCGGCACCTAATAAGGTGCGTAACATGCGTACTACCTCTGCACCTTTTTCATACACTGTCAACGTATAGAAATTATTGATTTCTATATAGGCTTCCGGGCGAATCGGGTGTGCTAAAGGGCCTGCATCTTCAGCGAATTGACGGGTACGTAGCGCATTGACATCATCAATACGTTTAACGGCTCTGGAGGTCTGGTCAGCGGTAAATTCCTGATCACGGAATACCGTAAAACCTTCTTTCAGGCTGAGTTGAAACCAATCGCGGCAAGTAATACGGTTACCCGTCCAGTTATGAAAATACTCATGGCCTATTACTCCTTCGATATGTTCGTAATCCATATCAGTCGCAGTATCAGGGCGGGCCAGGACAAATTTGGTATTAAAAATATTGAGCCCTTTATTTTCCATGGCCCCCATATTGAAATGTCCCACTGCAACGATCATATATAAGTCTAAATCATATTCACGTTGGTATACCTGTTCATCCCAACGCATGGCATTTTTTAATGACTGCATGGCATGCGCACATTTATCGACATCATGTGCTTCGACAAAAATTTGCAGGGTAATATCCCGACCGCTCATGGTGGTGTAGTGATCTTCTATACACTCAAGTTGTCCAGCGACCAGGGCAAATAAATAACACGGCTTTTTAAACGGGTCTTCCCAGCTGACCCAGTGGCGATTATCGATTAACTCTCCATGGGCGACCTTATTACCATTTGACAATAGAACAGGATACAGCGTTTTGTCCGCAATCAATGTCGTGGTAAAACGAGCCATGACATCGGGTCTATCCAGGAAATAGGTGATTTTTCGAAAGCCCTGAGCCTCACATTGAGTACACAACATATCATTAGAAACAAACAAACCCTCCAAAGCACTATTAGTTTTTGGGTTAATGGTATTTTCTATTGCCAGGGTAAAGGTAGTATTTTGCGGTACATCGGCAATGATCAGTGACTCATTACTTAGCTTGTAGTCGTGTTCTGTCAGTGGTACGCCGTCTAAAGCAATACTGATAAGAGTAAGGTCTTCACCTAGTAACTCTAATGCGGCCTGTTTAGCATTATTATCCGGATTATGTGTAACCGTTAGCCGGGAGACAACACGCGTATACTCAGCTTCAAGAATGAAATTTAAATCGACAGTTTCAATTAAATACTTGGGTGCCTGGTAATCTTTTAGGTAGATAGTTTCTGGCTTGGTTTCTGATTTGTGGTGGTTGCTCATGAGTGTTCTTGGATATGTTTTAGCATTGCAGTTTGATCGCTGTACCTAGGTTTTTTTATGGTTTTTATATGCAAAAATGATAAGTAATAACCAGGCACTTAAAAAGCAGAGACCCCCAATTGGAGCGATCATTCCTAGCCATTTTACACCCGACAGGCTGAGTACATATAAGCTTCCTGAAAATAAAATAATACCGGCAAACATCAGCCAGCCAGCATAGCTTACTAAACGGACATCGGGGTTTTGCTGTCTGAGTACAGCAATTAACCCTAGGCCTAAAGCATGCCACATTTGATAGGTCACTGCAGTTTTATAAACAGCAAGCATATCGGGTGTTAACACGACTTTTAAAGCATGTGCACCAAATGCGCCCATAGCGACAGCAAGAAATGCACTCAGAGCACTTAATAAAAGAAAAATAGGATGCATTATTTTTCCAATAGACGCGGCATTAACTGCACAAGATTACACGGTTTAGTGCTAAAGTCTAATTGCTCACTAATTAAACTGTCCCAGGCAGTGCGACAGGCACCGGAGGAGCCAGGCAGACAAAATATATAGGTCGCATTAGCCACACCAGCAACAGCACGAGACTGTATCGTAGAGGTTTTTATCTCCTGATAAGATAACATTCTAAAAACTTCCCCAAACCCAGACAGGGTTTTATCAAGTAGAGGCTCAATTGCTTCGGGAGTGCCATCCCTTCCTGTAACCCCCGTGCCACCCGTACTAATAATAACATTCACTTTGTTATCAGCAATCCAGCGAGATAGGGTGGCACGAATTTGATAGATATTATCAACCACAATCTCCTTGCAGTGCAGCTTATGCCCAGATTTTTCCAGGCGCTCTACAAGGGTTTTCCCCGAGGTATCGTCTGCTTCGGTACGTGTATCGGAAACAGTTAATACGGCTATATTAAGAGAAATAAATTGTTTATCAGTCTGGGGCATGGTCAATTCTATTGTGGTCGCTATTTTGGGTGATTAATTTTTTCCGCCTGCGTGTACAGGATTTCTCTTAAAGCTGGAATGTGCCAGATCAATCTGGCATTTCAGCTTATTAATTAACAAGCTCCTGGAAACGCTAGTGCAGCACTAGTTTTCAACTCAAGCGAGCAATTTAGCTTTATGGGCATTGAACTCTTCTTCGCTAACAACACCTTTATCTCTAAGATCAGCTAGCTTGGCAAGTTCATCAGCAACTGAAGTACCCGCTGCTTCCTTAATATAAGCACGCTGTATCTTTTCAGATTCAGCCAGCATATGCAGAGTGCGCTCTTGCATTCCGGACCCTCGGGCGATTAGATAACTCAACACACCTAACCAGGGAATGATAATAATAAACAGTGCCCAGAAACCTTTGCCCCAGCCACCTAGATCTTTACTGCGAAAAATATCGCTAATCACTCCGATGATCACCCATATCCAGGCGATCATCAGGAAAAATAATAACATCAACCATAACATATGTAATAAAGGCATTGCGTACTCCTAATTTATATTGCATTAAACTGTATTGGATACAGGATTAGAATTGTAACATCACCGGCCAACTAAACATGCCATAATACCCGCGTAATTGATATATTCTTCTAGACAAAATCCCTATCAGCTCCCCGAATAAATGCAATTTTCAACTAGCTGCTCGCCTTTTATACCTGCAAACACCAGTGTTCAACGGGTAATGCGCCAGGTTTTAATTGCCTTGATACCGGCATTGGCCAGTATGTTCTGGCTATTTGGCTATACCATTTTGCTACAACTACTATTAGCAAGCAGCACAGCACTACTCGCCGAATCAGCTTGCCTCTGGTTAAGAAAGCGGCCTATCAAAGCCCATTTACTTGATTTTAGTGCCTTGATTACTGCTGCACTTTTAGCACTTGCTATTCCTACTATCGCCCCGTGGTGGATTAGCGTCAGTGGTACACTGTTTGCTATTATTATTGCTAAACAAGTCTATGGTGGTTTGGGGTATAACCCCTTCAATCCGGCGATGGCAGGTTACGTATTTTTAATAATTTCGTTTCCTCAGCAAATGACTACATGGCAAACGCCCTACACCTTCTTGCCTTTATTAGACTCGCTTAATTTAATATTTTTAGACTTGAGTACATGGGATGGTCTCAGTTCCGCAACTGTTCTGGATAGCATCAAAACCGCTAAAGCCTCTGGGTTATCACTGACAGATATGTCTGTTTCTCCCCTCTTTGGTTTGATCGCAGGCCGAGGGTGGGAATTTATATCATTGGCTTATTTAGTGGGTGGACTGTGGCTTTTATATCGAAAAATTATTAGCTGGCATATTCCCGTAGCGGTACTAGTCGGCTTAGGTATTCCCGCGAGTATTGACTCTCTTGTTAATGCACCATTAGCCAGTTCACCTCTCTTTCATATGCTCTCCGGGGCAAGTATCTGTGGAGCATTTTTTATTGCCACCGACCCTGTTAGTGCAGCAAGTAGCACGACTGGGCGCTTGTGCTATGGCGCGCTTATTGGTTTATTAATCTATATTATTCGCAGCTGGGGCGGTTATCCTGATGCTATAGCCTTTGCGGTATTATTAGCCAACCTTGCAGCACCGGGTATTGATGTTTACACCCGGCCCAAACTATCCCTATGAAGCTCACTTCGCCTGTGAGTGCCGCTCTGCGTGTTGGCCTGTTTTCATTTGTTATTGTCGGCCTGGTTACACTCGTCTTTCATGCCACAAAAGATAAAATTGCAGCTAATGAGCATCAGGCTTTACTGGACAATTTACAAAGCGTTATAAGCCAGGATAGCTATGATAATGACCTGGCAAACGATGTTATCCAATTACAGAGCTATACTATTTATCGAGCCCGAAATTCAGGCATACCCATTGCCGCTATTCTGGCGAGCACCACAGTTCATGGCTATAATGGCAATATTGATTTACTGACAGGCATAGCTATCACAGGAAAAATAACGGGGGTGCGTGTACTCAAACATAAAGAAACGCCGGGGCTGGGCGATAAAATTGAGCTAAAAAAATCTACCTGGATTTTAGACTTTAAGCATAAATCAATAAATGACATGTATGCAAAACACTGGGCTGTCAAGCGTGATGGTGGCAGCTTTGATCAATTTACTGGTGCAACAATTACCCCGCGTGCAATAGTGAATGAAGTGAGGAACGCAGGGATATTTTTTCAGCAAAACCAGTCGGCTATTTTCCAGTAAATGACTCATGATACGCAGGCAATTATCCGCAATGGCTTATGGCAAAATAACCAGGCTTTAGTTGCATTATTAGGCCTATGCCCTTTACTTGCAGTCAGCAATACCGTGATCAATAGTCTAGGCCTGGGAATTGCGACTACATTAACACTGGTATTATCCAATGGACTAGTCTCGTCGGTACGCAGATACATCCTCCCAGAAATCAGATTACCGTTATTCGTATTAATGATTGCGGGTATCGTAACCATAATAGAGTTACTTATGAATGCCTGGTTTTATGAACTGTATAAAACCCTAGGTATATTTATCCCATTAATCGTAACCAATTGTGCCATAATCGGGCGGGCTGAAGTTTTTGCCTCTAAAAACCGTATCCTGCCCAGCCTGTTAGATGGTTTGGCTATGGGGGTGGGCTTTAGTTTTGCGTTGCTGTTACTGGGGGCTTTTAGAGAAGTATTAGGCGCAGGAACCCTATTGTCCCAAGCTGAGTTGTTGTTTGGTGAGGGAGCAAAAAACTGGCAAATTAATTTATTAGATGACTACTCAGGTATGTTATTAGCCCTACTCCCTCCCGGGGCTTTTATTGCTCTGGGTTTATTGATAGCGGCAAAAAATGCGTTTGCCATTAAAAGCAAGAATGCCAGGAACGCACACGAAATAACTTAAACACAATGGGGGCGCGGATCTTTAGTCCGATTTTTTAAAATGCAGGCTAAACACCTGCGCCCCCATATAGTAATGCAATAGTATTCTGTGCGCGTTCCTGTTTTTTTCGAATCTACTCAACTGTTAACCCTAAACACTGCAGTCCAAAATTTTCCATTTGTATGTCTTGCTCTTTATGGTGAAGCCGAAGATATGCAAGAACTAGAATATCCCCGCGCCAAATCATCGCGTCAACTCCCTAAAGCCCTGAAGCAAAAGCTAGCTGCCCGGGCTAGTATTTTGTACCCGGAATTACTTGCTACATTAAACATCGATTCCTAACCTGATACATCACTTTAAATTGTGCTGTTACCACCTTAAGCAACATCTAAGTGCAAAGCGATTTTTCCAGCTTTTGACATTGTTCGACATTCAGCCATTTTTCACACCATACATTTAAAGCGGTTGCACTGCCATTCATTAATTTAAACTCACGCTTTGCCTCGCCCGGCT
>JAUXBW010000033.1 GCA_030619185.1 Methyloprofundus sp. | reverse complement strand
GCGTGGCTTTAGCCCGCTATTAATGCCTCCTTGTGTATTGGCGGGCTAAAGCCACGCCCTACGCGGTATTACCAGATTTGTTCCGAAAATATACAAAGTTTGATATGAGTTTCTGCTTTTGTGCATGGTAAACTATGCGTTGTTTTGCATTGCCTAGCGGATATAGTCCGCTCAATAGTTTTTCCTGATTACCCACAACTCTCAGCTATACTTCGTCATTCCTGCATGCATTTAGCAGGAATGACGCAGGTTAAGAACAGATTCCCAATAAAAAACCTCGGGAATGACGAGGCTCTTAACATGCTGATATTTTGAATTTTTTAATGTGTTTGTGAGTTGTACGTAATCAGGTGGTTTTTTGAATTCAGCTTATTAACTTAGCTCCAAACAATGACAGATAGTCACTCCATTTTCTTACCGAAAGTTCCGCATAAAATAAAACAGCCCTTATTCTGGTCTGGCTTAACCGGGTGTGCTGATTCATTAGCAATTGCAACCGCGATTAAAAATGAATCCCGTTTGTTTGTGGTGCTAACGCCTGATAGTCAGGCAGCGTTAAGACTGGAACATGAATTGTCATTTTTCTTGCAAGACGAGTATCCCATTTTGCATTTTCCTGATTGGGAGGTGCTGCCTTACGATGTGTTCTCGCCATTACCTGAGATTGTTTCCGAGCGCTTAAAATCCCTGGCTAAATTACCTGAAGTCAGCCGTGGGGCATTGGTATTGTCGGTAGCAACTTTAATGCACCGCCTTGCTCCTAGAGAGCATATTTTAGCCAATAGTTTTTCTATTAATATCGGTAGCATCTTTAATCTGGATTTAAACCGGATCAAGCTGGAGGCCGTCGGTTATCAATGCGTTTCACAAGTGGTGCAACATGCTGAATTTGCAGTGCGCGGAGCCATTATCGATTTGTTTCCCATGGGTAGCAAGTACCCGTTTCGTATAGAGTTGTTTGATGAGGAAGTTGAATCAATTAGAACCTTTGACCCCGAAACTCAGCGCTCTTTAGAAAAAGTAGAGGCAATACAGCTTTTTCCTGCACGTGAATTTCCTTTTACCGATGAGGCGATCAAGCATTTTCGTCAGTCATTTCGTGAAGCGTTCCCTGAGAATTATCAAAATAATACTTTATATCAGGATGTCAGTAAGGGGATTACACCGAGCGGGATTGAGGCCTATTTGCCCTTATTTGTTGATAACACAGAAACGCTGTTTGACTATCTTCCACCAACGACTGCGTTTGTATTGCCGGAAACACTAGAACAATCGACGCAACAGTTTATTGCAGAAATCGATGAGCGCTTTCAGCAGCGAAAATATGATCTGGAACGGCCGTTATTAGCACCTGAAAAGCTGTATATACAGGCAGGTGAATTTATTCGGTATATAGAACAATTCCGACGCATTCATATATCGACACAGACAGTCGACGGTGCGTGGCAAGCTGAAAGTATGCGTTTGCCAGAGGTGACTATAGATCAGAGATTGCGCGAGCCAGCCAGTCGCTTAAAGGCATTTGTCGCGAACAGTGACAGCCGGGTACTCTTTGTGGCTGAAACGGCAGGACATAGAGAAGCATTGATTGATAAGCTGCGTGGCTATAAAATCAGCATCAAGCAGGTTGATAACTGGGCGCAGTTTGTACACACTAAAGACTCTCCCTGTATCGTAGTTGCGCCTTTAGACCATAGTTTATATCTTCAACATGCGGGTCTTGCGATTATTACCGAAAGTCAGTTAACCGGTGATAAAGCGCAGCAACGGCGTAGGCGCAAAAAATCAGCCGCGCGTGAGCTGGAAAAAATTGTTAACAATCTTAATGAGCTCACCATTGGTTCCCCCGTGGTGCACCAGGAGCATGGTGTTGGGCGCTATCTAGGTTTACAGGTATTGAAATTCGGTGATATAGATGCCGAGTTTTTGACTCTGGAATATGCTAATGAAGATAAGCTTTACGTGCCTGTCTCGGCTTTAGATGTTATCGGTCGTTATACGGGTGTTAACCCTGATACTGCGCCGTTGCATAAATTAGGCGGAGATCAGTGGAGTAAGGCAAAGAAAAAAGCACTCGAAAAAATTCATGATGTAGCAGCTGAATTACTGGATATTCATGCCAAACGTGCCTTGAATAAAGGCTATGCCTTTGTTTATCAAGAAAGTGAGTATCTGGCTTTTGCCGATGCTTTTCCATTTGAAGAAACACCGGATCAACAAACCTCGATTGATAGTATTCTTGAGGATATGAGCACGGGTCAGCCTATGGATCGGGTGGTTTGTGGCGATGTAGGCTTTGGTAAAACCGAAGTGGCCATGCGCGCTACTTTTATTGCTGCGCAAAGTGGTAAGCAAGTAGCGATATTAGTGCCAACCACCTTATTAGCGCAGCAGCACTTCCAGAATTTTCGTGATCGCTTCGCCGATTGGCCCTTTAGAGTTGAGGTATTATCACGGTTTGTTACGCCCAAACAGCAAAAATCCATTATTGCAGATCTGGCCGCAGGTAAAGTAGATATTGTGATCGGTACGCATAAACTGCTCTCTAAAGAGATAAAATATCGTGAACTGGGCTTGGTGATTATTGATGAGGAGCATCGGTTTGGTGTACGGCAGAAGGAGCATTTTAAAGCGATACGCCAGGAAGTTGATTTGCTAACACTAACGGCAACGCCGATTCCGCGTACTTTAAATATGGCCATGTCTGGTTTGCGGGATGTTTCTATTATAGCGACTCCGCCACCTAATCGTCATTCCATTAGGACTTTTATTACGGAATGGATTGATTCATTGGTTAAAGAGGCCTGTCAGCGAGAATTGAAACGAGGTGGGCAAATGTACTTCCTGCATAATGACGTTAAATCTATGGACAAGATGGCACGTGAACTGGAGAAATTAGTCCCGGAAGCACGAGTGGAAATTGCCCACGGGCAAATGCCAGAGCGCGAGCTAGAGCGTATTATGCTGGATTTTTATCATCAGCGCTTTAATGTACTATTAAGTACGACAATTATTGAAAGCGGTATTGATATACCGACTGCGAATACTATTATTATTAATCGCGCCGACAAACTAGGTCTGGCGCAACTGCACCAGTTACGCGGACGGGTAGGACGTTCACATCATCGCGCATATGCTTACTTTATTATCCCACCGAAAAAACTAATCAGCAAAGATGGCCTAAAGCGTTTAGAAGCCGTGGAAAAATCTGGCGAATTAGGGGCTGGTTTTTTGCTGTCTACGCACGATATGGAAATTCGCGGTGCGGGTGAGTTATTAGGCGATGGGCAAAGTGGGCAAATCCAGGAAATTGGTTTTACTCTGTATACTGAGCTATTGGATCGGGCTGTTAAAGCGTTAAAGTCAGGCAAACAACCTGAGCTTAATGCACCGATGCATACAGGTACCGAAGTAGATTTACAAACAGCGGCATTGATTCCCGAAGACTATCTGCCAGATATTCATGCACGACTGGTACTTTATAAGCGAATTTCCAGTAGCGATAGCAAGGAAGATTTACGTGATTTACAGATAGAAATGATTGACCGTTTCGGCCTGTTGCCTGAACAAGTCAAAGTTTTATTTTCAGTGACAGAATTAAAACAGCAAGCGGATAGAATCGGCATTAAGAAAATTGATGTCTACAGTGAAGGAGGGCGAGTACTCTTCAGTGCTGACCCTAAACTGAATATGCAGCAATTATTGATATTAATTCAGACGCAGGCGCATATTTATAAATTTGAAGGCGGGGATAAACTGCGCTTTACACACAAATTCGCGACAACAGATGAAAAAATTGAATTTGTTAGCACTTTATTAGCACTATTGACGGAAGATGACATATGAGTAATGGTTTGAAGGTGCTGTTTGCAGCCTTGCTGGTTTGTTTTAATGGTTTGGTGCATGCTGGCCAGCGCTGGTTTCAGCTTGAGTTGATGGTTTTTCAACAACAATCGCCCACGACTGAATTATTTACCCAGACAGAAACTGAAACGGGTTCAATCAATCGTTATGCGCGGGTGAGTGCCGGTAATAAAACCCTGCAAGGTACTTATAATAGGCTACGCAGAGCAAGAGGCTATCACCCCTTTTTTTACCGGTCGTGGCGGGTGCCTGTCGCGAGTGGGAGTGTAGGGCTGCCAATAAATGTCTCGGGGCATAATGTCGATTTAAATGGCTGGATAAAAATTCAGCGTGGCAACTTATTGCATGTGATTGCTGACCTGGAATATAGTCCGGCAGAAGCTGAAGGTGTGATATATCGTATCAATGAAAAAAGGCGCGTACTTTTAAATGAAGTACACTATTTAGACCACCCAAAATTTGGTGCAGTGGTAAAAGTATCGCCTGTGAACTAGGAGGTTGGGTAATGAAAGCAAGAAATATAGGTTATGCAATGCTGCTAATGTCAGTCAGTGCCTGTCAAAGTAGCCCTCAGAAGCCGAGTAATCTGACGGATTGCCCGGAAGTAAGGCCACAAGTGTGTACCATGATTTATGCGCCTGTCTGTGCTATGGAAAAAGACGGAAAGTTCATCAGCTATTCTAGTGATTGTACGGCTTGTAGCCATGAGGAGGTGGTCGGGTATCATTCGGGTGTATGTACTAGGGAAAAGTAAGGAACGCGCACGGAATAAGTTTGGCAATTGGTGCAGGATTTATGTTCGTATTCAAGGCGTAGAAAAAGGCGCATAGCTGGCTACGCAACTATTTCTACAACGCAGAAGACGAGCATAAACACAAGCGAGTTGTCGAAGTTATTCCGTGCACGTTCCTGTTGATTGAATTGGTGCGTTTTAGGAGGGGGAGGTTTTTAACCTACTCATAAGGGTTGTAACTTTAAAATGTAAAATAACTATGAGCAGATATTCAAAAAAACAACAGTTATCTCCTGAAACACAGGAAGAGTCGGTTAAAATTGCGAAAGCTATCCAGCGGCCTGGGCAAACAAAAGAACAAACAAAATTAATAGCCCAAGGTATTCAGAAGGGAATTGAGCTATATAAAAAACAGCAAAAAGAAAGGTCGCGAGAACTCAGCAAAAAGCTAAAAAAAGTGACGGGGAAATTAAGTCAGTTAGATGAAAGTATCGAGCCTGAGCTAAGTGAAGGGGCTGGTTGTCGGCAAAGCTATCTTGCCTGGGGTTTATTGTTGTTAAGCTGGGGCGGCTTTGCTGCTTATTTTGTCCTAAGCTAGTGCAGTACCAATTTTACTTTGATGGATAGTGTTTTATATAGACTATTGAAATTTATTATAAATTTATCTGATTACGTATAAATTCAGCCTATTCCTAAAATTCATTGTAGTCCGTTATGGAGCATGCGGAATACGGGACTACGTGGCTCCTATTTCCCGCATTCCGTAAACTTCATGCGGGCTACGTTAGGCATTTGATAGTTCTCACGGTCTCCGTGGGAATTTATGCGAGAACGCTCTGTGCTCTATGACGCTGAGCGTCACAAGCTGCATTCCCACGCAGAGCATGGGAACGAGGTTTGGAGGGAGGTTATTACGAGTTGTCTACTCCCCTAAAAATTTCTCTGACGTTTTACAATAAATGCTTAATCGCTTTTCGTTCTTCTTTTAATTCCTGTGCCGATGCTTTGATGCAAGATTTGCTAAAGGTATCTAATTCTAGTTCTTGCACTATGGATACCTCTCCAGAGTTAGAAACCTGGACGGGAAAGGAAAAAAACAAGCCTTTTTCTACTCCATAGCTACCATCAGAGATGACAGCCATACTGACCCAATCGCTCCAGTCGCTTGTTTCAGTACCAAAAACCCAGGAGCGCATCTGGCAAATAGCCGCATTTGCGGCAGAAGCTGCACTTGATACACCGCCTCGCTCCTCAATAACACTGGCTCCTCGGTGGCGTACAGTAGGGACAAATTGATTTTCAATCCAGTTTTCATCAACCAATGTTGAAGCACTTAGACCTTTGACCGTTGCATGCGTTAAATCAGGGTACTGGGTTTCGGAATGATTTCCCCAGACTATTATATTTTTGACTTCCTTTGAACGTACGCCACATTTTTTAGCTAACTGAAAAATGGCCCGGTTATGGTCTAGCATACTCATGGCAGAAAAACACTTGGGGCTTAAATCAGGCGCATTACTTTGGGTGATCAAGGCATTGGTATTAGCTGGGTTGCCGGTGACCAGTACTTTTACTCCGCGATGAGCAACTTCATTCAGTGCCTTGCCTTGTTCTGAGAAAATAGAGGCATTACTTTCCAGCAAGTCCTTTCTTTTCATACCGGGGCCACGAGGTCTTGCTCCCACTAAAAAGGCATAGTCCACATCTTTAAACGCAACCTTCGGGTCATCGGTTAGAATCACTTTTTGTAATAGCGGGTAGGCACAATCATTGAGTTCCATCTTCACGCCATGTAAACGATGTAGGGCGGGTGTGATTTCCAGTAGTCGCAATACAACAGGCTGATCTGGCCCAAAGAGTTCGCCAGATGCCAAACGAAATAGCAAGGAATAACTAATTTGTCCGGCTGCTCCGGTAACCGCTATATCAATGGGGGTTTTCATCTATTATCCTTTCTTGGTAGTTATTATAATTGTTTGAGTTCAACCCTGTTAACTAGCGTAATGAATCTCATACATCTGTTTAGATTTGGCACTGCTTTCGACGGTTCACCCTGGCCCCTACAGTTCAAGGAGGAAAAAAAGGGGGGCGGAGTAGTGTCAGTATATCTACGCGACTAATAAGGCTTAACTTTATTTATACGGTATAATAGCGCGATTTTATATTCGTTTAAACGCATAATTTTTATAAACTCCCAAATAGGCTAATGAAGAAACTGCTTTTCCAATTTGATACTGATAATCATCCTGCTGTATTCGATACTGTTGTCGCCTATGATGGTGGTGCTGATCATGTGATTGGCCATGCTAATCTCACCCCAGATAATGTCCGGCCGTTGGTTGAAGGGGCTATTTTTACTCGCCCGCCGAAAGAGAAGAAAAATACGGCAATTTTTGTGGGTGGTAGCGATATGGCGGCAGGTCAGGCTCTGTTTAATGCAGTGCAGTCCTACTTTTTTTCTGGCTTTCAGGTGTCTGTGATGCTGGATAGTAATGGAAGTAATACTACTGCTGCTGCTGCTGTAGCTAAATTGGCAGTTAGCGGTACTTTAAGTGGCAAAAAAGCAGTTGTTCTTGCTGGTACGGGGCCTGTAGGTCAGCGTGCGGCGGTAATGTTAGCAGAAGAAGGTGCAGAGGTGACAATTGTATCGCGGCATATAGAAAGTGCCGGAATAGCTTGTCTGAGCATGAAAGAACGCTTTAACGTTGATTTAACGCCTGCAGAAGCAGTAGATTCTGATGCGCGAGGCGCATTGATACAAGACGCGAATATCGTACTTGCGACAGGGGCAGCAGGTATTGAATTATTAAAACCTGAACACTGGCAAAATAATAATCATCTGGAAATGCTTGCCGATGCGAATGCAACCCCCCCCGTTGGCATCGGTGGTACAGATATGATGGATAAGGGTATCGATCGCAACGGTAAAGTCGTATGGGGGGCCATTGGCTTTGGTGCTTTAAAACTTGCGCTACACCGTGCCTGTATTGCCCGGTTATTTGAAGATAATAAGCAAGTACTGGATGCTGAATTGATTTATAAGCTGGCTAAACAAATGGCTTGATATGACTGCCAATGATTTTCTCTGTTTTGACCTGCCTGAAATTATGGCAAGGCTTGTAGGGCGTGGCTTCAGCCCACCTTGATTAATATTTTTTGTAAATGGCAGGCTAAAGCCACGCCCAATAGACTGTGCAATGCCTCAATCTAAATTAGCTGAATTACGCGAAGATGCGCAGGGGATTTTGCAGACGGGTATTAAAGCAGCAGATCCCTATTTAGCGGTTAAGCGTTGTTTGCATTTTGATGATAATCATCTGGTTTTAAAATTAGCTCAGCAGAATAAGTCAGTGCATTTAAAACAGGGTAATAAAATATACCTTATTGCTTTTGGCAAAGCGGCGTGTGCCATGGTGCAGGCGGCACATGATATTATTCCTGCTCAGTTTTTAGCCGAACAAGCAATTGCGCTGACCAACTATGAAAATGTACAAGCGATAGAAAATGTTGCAGTGATCGGGGCAGGGCACTCTTTGCCTGATCAGGTTGGCATGGCGGGTACCCAGAAAATTATTGAGCTCGTCTTGCGCGCACAACAAGATGATTTGGTGCTAGTGTTAGTCTCGGGAGGAGGTTCAGCACTGCTACCTGCACCTGTAGCAATGATTAATCTGGCGGAAAAAATAGCGACGACTGAGTTATTGCTGGCTTCAGGCGCGACAATTAATGAAATAAACTGTGTGCGTAAACACTTATCACTTGTTAAGGGGGGAGGGTTGGCAAAAATGGCGGCTCCTGCCGATCTGCATGCGCTGATTTTATCCGATGTGCTGGGCGATGATGTCAGTGCAATTGCGAGTGGCCCGACTGTTGCGGATAGTAGTACCTTTGCTGATGTGCTTAGGGTCATAAAAGATAGAGGGTTGTGGAACAAAGTGCCGGCCGCAGTGCAAGCGTATTTGCAACAAGGTAGCTTGGGCGAAGTAAGCGAAACGCTAAAATCAGACGATCCGGTTTTTGCGCGGCATACGCATACTCTGATCGGCAGTAACAGCATCAGTTTGCAGGCGGTTGCACAGACCGCTGAGGAACTGGGGTATGATGCCTCTGTCTACAGCGAGCAACTAACAGGTGAGGCGCGGCAGGTGGCTGATGAACTGTTACTGTATGCTAAAAGCTTGATAGCTAAGAGTACCAGCAAACCCTGTGCTATTCTGGCTGGCGGTGAAACAACAGTGACTGTCAATGGCAATGGCCTGGGTGGGCGCAATCAGGAGTTGGCACTCGCCTTTGCCATTGCAGCCAGAAAACATGCGTTCAACGGACAATGGGTTTTCCTAAGTGCTGGAACCGATGGCCGTGATGGGCCGACCGATGCGGCGGGTGGCATCGTCGATACACAGTCAGTACAGCGTATGTGCAAGGCACATATTGAGCCGGAAGCCTATTTAGCCGATAATGATTCCTATCATGCGCTACAAAAATCAAAGGATTTACTGATAACAGGTGCTACAGGTACGAATGTTGCCGACCTGCAAATTTTACTGATCCGACCAAATACTAAAATATATCAATCAGGAGACAAAAATGTATAAAAAATCTATGTCTATAGAAGGCTTTGACGATGAAATGTATCAAGCTATACAGGAGGAGCATCAACGTCAGGAAGACCACATAGAGCTAATTGCTTCTGAAAACTATACCAGCCCGCGCGTTCTGGAAGCACTGGGCTCTCAATTGACCAATAAGTATGCAGAAGGTTATCCGGGTAAGCGATATTATGGGGGCTGTGAGTTTGTTGATAAGGCTGAACAATTAGCCATAGATCGGGCTAAAGAATTATTTGGTGCCGATTACGCAAATGTACAGCCACATTCGGGTTCTCAGGCGAATATGGCTGTTTTTATGGCATTGATTCAGCCAGGCGACACTATTTTGGGTCTAAGTCTGGCGGATGGAGGACATTTGACGCATGGTGCCAAGCCAAATTTCTCGGGAAAAATTTACCATGCTATACAGTATGGCTTGCACCCTGAAACTGGTGAAATTGACTATGATGAAGTGGAAAGACTCGCTTTAGAGCATAAACCTAAAGTGTTGGTTGCGGGATTTTCTGCTTATTCGCGTATCTGGGATTGGCAACGTTTCCGTGATATTGCTGATAAAGTAGGCGCATATTTGTTTGTGGATATGGCGCATGTGGCTGGTTTAGTTGCTGCAGGTTTATACCCCAATCCCATCCCGATTGCTGATGTGGTTACCAGTACCACACATAAATCCTTACGCGGTCCGCGTGGTGGATTAATTCTATGTAAAAGCAATCCTGATCTGGAGAAAAAACTAAATTCAAATATTTTTCCAGGCATACAAGGAGGTCCTTTAATGCATGTGATTGCAGCGAAAGCGATTTCATTTAAAGAAGCCATGCAGCCTGAATTTGTCAGTTATCAGACACAAGTCATCAAAAATGCGCAAGCAATGGCCAAGGTCTTTATAGGCAGGGGCTATGATGTGGTTTCAGGGGGAACGGATAATCACTTAATGCTGGTTTCTTTAATTGCCAAAGGTATCACAGGGAAAGCGGCCGATGCGGCACTGGGTAAGGCACATATCACTGTTAATAAAAATGCAGTGCCCAATGATCCTGAATCACCTTTTGTCACCAGTGGTATTCGGGTGGGTACACCGGCACCAACAACGCGGGGATTTAAGGAAGATGAAATGCGTGAAATTGCAGCAATGATGTGTGATGTCATGGATAATCTTGAAGACGAAGCTGCGATTAAAGCAGTGCGTGAAAAAGTGAGTGCTTTATGTGCACGTTTTCCTGTTTATAGCGATTAAAACAAGCTCTTTCATTACGTTCCCACACAGAGCGTGGGAACGAGAAAAGCCTGTTTCATTACCAAGCCGGCTTTTTGCGTTTATTGAATACTTAATATTATCTGGAGATGTAAGCATGTCTGATATTGAAATCGCTCAACAAGCTAAAATGCTGCCTATTATAGATTTAGCTGCTGAAAAACTGGCGATCCCTGCTGGGCACCTGGATCCATACGGACATTACAAAGCTAAAGTATCTCTGGAATATATTGACAGCCTGGCCGAGCAGCCAAATGGTAAATTAATCCTGGTGACAGCTGTTAGCCCCACCCCCGCTGGGGAAGGAAAAACCACTACAACTGTTGGCCTGGGCGATGCCATGAATCGTTTGGGTAAAAAAACGATTATGTGTCTACGTGAGCCCTCGCTAGGGCCATGTTTTGGCATGAAAGGTGGCGCGACTGGAGGGGGATACTCGCAAGTCGTGCCTATGGAAGATATAAATCTGCATTTTACGGGTGACTTTCATGCGATTGGCGTTGCGCATAATTTATTATCAGCGATGATAGATAATCATATTAATCATGGTAATACATTAGATATTGATTCACGTCGAATTAAATGGAAGCGGGTCGTGGATATGAATGACCGGGCACTAAGAGAAATCACGGTTGGACAAGGCGGTCCGGCAAATGGCTATTTACGTGAAGATGGCTATGATATTGTAGTGGCATCAGAAGTGATGGCGATTTTATGTTTAGCCACTAGCCGCGCTGATCTAAAAGAGCGTCTAGGTCGTATCGTGATTGCGTATAAAACTGATAAAGTCACTGCTGTCTACGCGCGTGACTTGAATGCTCAGGGGGCAATGGCAGCTCTATTAAAAGATGCGATTAACCCCAATCTGGTACAAACACTGGAAAATAACCTGGCTATTATTCATGGCGGTCCTTTTGCTAATATTGCCCATGGTTGTAATACCGTAACAGCGACTAAAACAGCTTTAAAACTGGCTGACTACACGGTGACAGAAGCGGGCTTCGGTGCTGATTTAGGTGCTGAGAAATTTATCGATATTAAATGCCGTATGGCGGGTTTAAAGCCCTCGGCAGTGGTTTTAGTCGCGACAGCAAGAGCGTTAAAATCACATGGCGGTGTTGCAAAAGAGGAATTAAATAATGAAAACCTGGCCGCTTTAGACGCAGGTTTTGTTAATTTAGAACGGCACTTAAATAATATTACCCAGCACTATGGTCTACCGTGTGTAGTGTGTATTAATCACTTTACATTTGATACCGAAGCAGAAATTGCTTTGATCATAGATAAATGTGCGGTTCTGGGGGCAAAATGTGTGGTGTCAAAACACTGGGCAGAAGGGGAGGCGGGTGCTGAAGACTTAGCTAAAGAAGTCTTGGCGGTTGT
>JAUXBW010000136.1 GCA_030619185.1 Methyloprofundus sp. | reverse complement strand
GCAACACATCCTGATGCTGAAGATTCCGCAATAAAACAGGCCTTGTTGTTAGCGGATACAGATATTGTTGTTCTATCTGGATATATGAAAAAAATTGGTACAGAAACTTTAGCCGCATTTAATAACAAAATTCTCAATATTCATCCTTCACTACTACCTAAACATGGCGGTCATAAAATGTATGGAGATTTTGTGCACGCAGCGGTTTTATCTGCAGATGATAAAGAGAGTGGGGCATCTGTACAAGTCATTAACGCTATTTACGATGCGGGTCCGGTTTTGTTACAACAAAAAGTGCCTGTACTGGCTGATGATACGGTAGCAAGTCTGGGCGCAAGAGTGCGCTCTGTGGAAGGTGGGTTATATATTAATGCCCTGAAAAAATGGCAGAAAAATGCTTTTTTAATCTAATATAAGGTGTCATGTAAATAATATGCAGGAAAAACCAAAGGTCAGTGTGCAGAGTAGCGGGCCGATTGTGGGTCTGGGGAAAAGTAAACGTCTGACAGCTATGCGCCAGTCGATAGAGTTGCGTGAAAATAAGCAAGTAGCACATGGTATACCGGGTAATAAAAAAGCGCGTCAGATACAAGAGGTTAGAATAGCCATCGAAACTGAGATAGCAAGAATTAAGGCAACTTATCCACAAGGTAGGCAAAATAAGTTGTTTGCTTTACGTTATGGCACAGAACAAAAAATTAAGCAGATGTCACTGCAAGAAATGCTGACTTTACTGAATATAAAACATGTATTAGCTAAAGAGATTGCACAGCTTAAATTTCAAGATAAGCTAATATAGATTTTTAACCTGGAAAATGGTGCGATTGTTAAGGTACTGATTGTGAAAACTACCTTAACAAGGGGTTAAGGTAGTTTTCACACAATATAAGGGAGAAATAATCTCCTTTTTTCTTATAAAACTAGCTAATATTTAGCTTTATTCATAAAATTTGTTTGCAGTAGCTTGTCTTTTAGCATTAGCAGAGTCAAATGCAGCCTGCGTAGATGCAGTTGAAGCACCTGCAGTTAGATGCTCAGTTTCTCTACCTTTTAGAATGAATACACCAACAATTGCTATTAAAATGATTCCACCTATATATAGATTAGATTTATCTTTTTCTTCAGCCATTTAATTTTCCTCGTTATTATTTACAAAAACTGCGCTTTGCACAGGTAAGGCATATTTATATTTATTATTTGCCTTGTGTATGTCGGGAGCGATTACTCCAATTCGACGATGTATTTTTATCATAAATAATTGTATCGTGTCAAAACAATTAATTGTGTAAGGGAATTTTGGAGGGTAAGGAAATCATATATCCTATTGATAATAAAAGAAATGTTGCCTTTTTTATGCAGGGGTGATTTTAATAGATCGGTCGCTGAGATGGCGGGTGTTTTTGGAGGCTTGCTACGGTTATTAGTGAAAAATTGAGTCCCATTTTTAGGCACAAGTTTAAATAGTGTGTGGTGAATGGCTTTTATTTGTATAACTTATGCTGTTTTATGCGGTAAGTGAAGCTCCGGGACAGTCCCCGCTTCGGGGTCATTAAAAATACTATCATCAATGGTGTTTTCACCCCGCGCTACGATACAGGTGACGGTGGCATCACCGGTGATATTAACGACAGTTCTAAGCATATCTAGCAAACGATCGACACCTAAAATCAAGCCGATACCTTCAACAGGCAAGCCTACCTGGTTAAAGACCATAGCGAGCATAATCAGTCCGACACCAGGTACGCCCGCAGTACCGATAGATGCCAGTATGGACATACCAATAATGGTGATATATTGAGTCAGACCTAGATCTATCTGGTAGACATTGGCAATAAATACCGTGGCAACGCCTTGCATAATGGCGGTACCATCCATATTAATCGTTGCGCCTAAAGGAACGGTAAAAGCTGCGGTGGTATTATTAACTCCAATACGTTTTTCTAATGCACGCAGAGTCACTGGAATAGTGGCATTAGAACTAGCCGTGCTAAAGGCAAAAATATGCGCCGGGCGCATTTTCCTGAAAAAAACCAGTGGATTAAGTTTGGCAAAAAAGGTGAGTAATACAGAAAATGTCCCTAGTGCATGCACAAACAAGCATAAAATAACCACAGAGAAATAGCCTATCATCGGCACAATCAAGGCAAAACCCTGTTCAGAAAAAGTCTTTGCCATTAAGCAAAAAACTCCGATCGGGGCAAAGTCCATCACTAGTGTGACAACCTGCATCATCACTTCATTTAACTTTTCTGCTGTGTCAGCTAGCTGTCGGCCAATTTCACCAGTCATTAGCATAGCAATGGCAAACAGGATAACAAAAAAGATAATTTGCAGCATATTGCCTTGAGCAAAGGCTGCAATTGGGTTGCCGGGGATGATGTTGATAAAGACATCGGTAATCGGCGGCGAGGCCTTGGCAACAAATGCTGTCGCGTGTTGTTGCTGCTGGTTAAAATCTTTACCGGGGGCAAGGGTAATTGCGATGCCTAACGCCAGCGTGATTGCTATTCCTGTTGTCAGTATATATAAAAGAAAAGATTTTAAGCCTATTCGTCCTAGTGCACTAATATCGCCAATCCCACAGACTCCGCATATCAGTGAGAAGGTCACTAATGGAACAACCAGCATTTTTAAGGCATTGATAAAAGCTGAGCCAATCACATGGAATAAGCCATTAACAAAATAGCTCTGGATAATGGTTTGATCTGCAGCAAAGATATTTATCAGGCTACCTAATATAAGCCCTAGTCCCATCGCGATTAAAATCTTATTGGTCAGTGATGTTTTTTTTGTCATGATTATTGTTACTCACTTGTTCAGGAGGTTAATAGTCTGCATGCAATAAAAATTGCGACTTTTAATGGGAAGCGGGGCGTTTAGACCCGCATGACACCTACGAGTATAAACGCCCCGCCTGCAGATTGTTTTGTGTGTTTATGGCTAGCATGATGATGCTTTGGCTGTGCAGGGTCCAGTAAAAAACTAACAAATTTTTCCATTAAGCTATTGTATTTAATGGTTTTAATTATGAGTGGAATTTAAGGGATGCTGTACCAGACTGGCTTTAATTTTTTGTATGGCGACTGGATCTAATTTAGCTGTGCGTTGATGTTGTGCGCATAAAGCCCCTCTAAAACCTAAGTAATCAGCTTGCAGCGGGAGCAGGACAGGAATGTCGGCTTGACGTAAGGATCCAGCGAGACCGCAGAGTAATTGATAGTGTTTGGCCGTTTGTACAAAATGCTGCAGGCTGGTCAGAGGCATTGCCTGGGTAAGAGACCCCCTGGCCTTGTCCATAGTGTCCAGCATAATACCGGAAAAACCTGCCTCGGAAAATTGTTGAATACTGTTTAAGTCGGGCTGTTGGTCGGCAAATAAGACGGCAATTAATTTTAGGGGCTTAGGTGTTAGCGTCGCAAGTCTGTTAATCACTTCACTCCAGTCTTGCGCAGGGAAAAAACCAATTTTTATATAGTCTACGCCAGTCGTGGCCATTTCATTGACGGCATCAAAAATGATTTTAGCCTGCATAGGTAGATCGCCTACCGTCGCACTAACAGGTTTTGCCTGTTGTAGGCTGCTAACAATGGTTTGTACTTGTAGCGTAGTTAATGCACCTAGGGCTCCCAGTGCAGGTTGTTTGAGGTCGATAATATCCACATCAACCTGTAGCGCAAGCATCGCTTCTTCCAGGCTATTGACACTTGCCAGCATGCGACTCATAGTATTATTGCTCTCTTAATTTTTGCTCAATCGCTTTGCTAAGCCAGTCCCATGCCTGTCTTTCTTTAGGCCCCGCCGTTTTATTAAAGCCTATATGTAAATACTCCAGCTCGGTGAGGATTTTCGCCGGAGATAAACGGCTAATACGGCTATATAAAATTGCAGCTTCCAGTACAGAGAATTGGGCGCGGTTAAAACCTATAAATGCGGAGTGGTTCACTCGGTGTACCGATTGACAGAATAATTTAGGACGTACCGGGTCATCATACACATGGGTTAATTTTACTTCACAATGGGCTAAAGTACCCTCTAAAAAATGACCGTCGATTTTTTTTGCTTTTTTTAAGGGCCAGTCACTTCGACCGGTTACGCAGCCAGCAAAAATTCTGACATCATCCGTATAATTAATAACCGCCGTTTTTGTTTGCAGAATATTATCTAATGTGACCGAGGGGCGAAAGGGGAGAATAATAAATTCATCGCCTGCGACATGAATACCCATGGGCGCAATATGCGTCTCGCCCTTATTATTTTGCGTTGTTACGATAGTTTCTTGAATCATTTCTTTTTAAAGGTTGTTCCTGCCGGCTTAAAGGTGTGCAAATCGACCGTTTGGTTACTGGTTTTTGCGGCACAGCCCCAGTTTAAAGCCTGATCTTGGTTAAAACGTTTCCCCAGTTGCCAGGCGGTTTCAGCACGAGCGAGTTCAACGCCCAGATAAAATGCATGTCCCGCATCATCTTCAACGTGCAGTTTAGGATATAAATCAAAGGGGTCGGTAGCGGTATGCATGCCATCGCGATTATAAATATGCACGCCTTCGCTGCTAATTTGAATACGAAAGCTTGGATCTCTAACCTGTGCGGCAAACTCCTCTATTTCCGGTAACTGATAAGGAAAAGGTGAGGTTTCATGTAAGGCCATTAAATCAGCATTAATATGTTTGGGCAGGGTATTGTTTTCTTTGGCTGCGTACATAATACGCCGCGCCATATCAGCCTCTTTAATGGCACGGCCCGCATGTAGACTAACTTCTGTTGCAAGTATCTGCTTAATATTAAGTTCTGAACACATACCCAATAATATTGCATTCATACCGGCAGTATCTGCATGTGTGAGTTCGGTGATATTGCCCACTCCCAGCATCATCTCTATATCCGGATATTTTTGCCTGACTGCATGATAGCGCACCACCGACTCAGTATAACCAAAGTGGATCGGATCCAGGATCGGGTCAACGATAAAGGCTTTATTTTTGGCCTGCAGTAGGGCAATGGCTCTATCCAAAGAGGCGATATCAGTATGCTTTTCCGGGATAATAACCGGAATGGCATCCACTTCATCAGCCACCCATAAGGTGCTTTCATGCAGGCTGAGCATATAATCCGCACCGGCGTTTGCACCACGTAATAGGTCATCTGTTTCCAGGGAGTCAATACTGACCAGAAAGCCCTCTTGCTTTAAAGCCCGGATAATATCTTCCAACTGTGCAAAAGGTGTATCGGGTAAACAGCCTATATCAATAATATTGGCACCATTGTCCTGATAATAATAGGCACGTTGCACGACCGCTTCGACAGAAAGGTTAGGCGCATCGACAATTTCAGCAAAGATTCTCACATCATAATGGCTTAAATCTATATGTAATGCCTGTTTGCCAAAATACAGCGGTAAGTCCTTTAATTCATCAGGGCCACGTTCTACAGGAACAGCCAGGGTTTTGCTGAGTTCTTCTATATTGCCACGACAGCGACCCGGAATAATAATCCGATCCGCATTAAAGGTGTCTTTTAAGCGACGAGCTATCATATCAGCGGTCATCAACGCAGCCACTTTAACGTCAACCTGGTGTACGGTATAAGTAAAATCAGTTTGCATCTTTTGCAGAATCTGATGCAATTGCTTTTCTGCCAGTTTACCGGTTAAAAACAGGATATGTTCACTCATGATAAAGAGGTCAAGCGTTGCTGCATGGCGAACTTAAGTTCATCGACACTCTCTACCACGGTGGTATACTCAAAACTGCGTAATTTTTCAGTGGCTTCCAGATCTATTTTGCGCGGGTAAACCATTACTTCACCGCCAGGCGCGGTAGTTTTCATTTCCGGCGCAATATCACAAGGGTAAACAATATTAGGTACACGACACTTACCTGCCTGAGAATAAAGATTAGTCACTAAAGAGTCGGCAATGCCCAGTACGCATTTAGCGACAGTATTAGATGTGGTGGGTGCCACAATCAAGGTATGATAATAAGCTTTATAAAACAAACCAACTGGCGGCGCGGAAGCGGCTTTATCCCGATAAATACGCACCCTATCGCGTAAGTCATTAATATGAATGCCGTACATTTTCAACACTTCTTCCCCCGCCTGACTTAGGTATAAATCGACATTTTCTAAAGTAAGCATATAGTCTATGCACTCTTCAATATAATGTCCTGAGCCGGTAACAGCCCATGCGATACACGGTGAAGTCATAAGTTGTGTGAAATAATATTGAGGCGATGGAGAACGT
>JAUXBW010000116.1 GCA_030619185.1 Methyloprofundus sp. | reverse complement strand
GTTAAACCTCTGCGTATTTAGTGGTTGTACCTAGCCAGCGTTTTATCAGGGGCTGGATATTTTTAGGGTATTGTTGCTGGATTATATTGACGGCTTCGGTGACCTGATCCAGTAAGTCAGTATCACGTTCCAGGTCGGCTATTTTAAATTGCATTTGCCCGGTTTGCCGGGTACCCATCATTTCACCAGGGCCGCGTAATTCTAAGTCTTTTTCGGCAATAATAAAACCATCACTGGTTTCGCGTAAGATATTTAGGCGTTCACCTGCGGTTTTGGATAAGGGAGATTGATACATTAACAGGCAGAAACTATCATCACTACCACGGCCGACTCGTCCACGTAACTGATGTAGCTGAGAAAGTCCCAGACGTTCGGGATTCTCTATAATCATCAGTCCCGCATTGGGAACATCGACACCGACTTCAATGACTGTAGTGGCGACCAGTAAATCCAGCTTATGTTGTTTGAAAGCTTGCATCACCTGATCTTTATCCGCAGATTTCATGCGCCCATGAACCAGCCCAATACGGACATTGGGTAAAATCTCTGCTAATTGTGCAGCGGTTTTTTCGGCTGCTTCACATTGCAGGACTTCAGATTCTTCGATTAAGGTACAGACCCAGTAGGTTTGTCTGCCTTGTTGTACCCAGTTGTTAATTTTGGCAATGACCTCGCTACGTCGTTCTGAAGAAATAGCGCGGGTCACGACTGGGATTCTGCCGGGTGGTAGCTCATCTATAATGGAAATATCAAGGTCTGCATAATTTAACATTGCCAGGGTTCTGGGGATAGGTGTGGCAGTCATAATTAGCTGATGTGGTTTGCTATTTTTTTGCTGCCCTTTATCTCTTAAGGCCATACGCTGGTTAACACCAAAGCGGTGTTGTTCATCAATAACCACTAGTCCTAAGCGGGCAAATGTGACGGCATCCTGGAAGAGTGCATGGGTACCAATAATAATACCCACGCTACCATCCGCTATGGCTTCCAGTGCTTGCTGGCGCTTTTTACCTTTCAGTTGTCCGGTTAAAAAGATAATTTTAGTGTTAAATGAGTTAAACCATAGACTAAAGTTGCTTAAATGCTGCTCTGCCAGTAATTCGGTTGGTGCCATAATGGCGACCTGTTGCTGGCTGCTCAGCGCAAGTAAGGCGGCATACGCAGATACAACGGTTTTTCCAGAGCCCACATCGCCCTGTATTAAACGTGACATGGGAGAGTTGCTGGCACAATCGGCCTTTATTTCTTCAATCACTCGTTGCTGGGCATGGGTTAGGCTAAAGCCCAGGCTCTTAAGAAACTGTTGTACCTGGGGCTGTGTGCTTTTTAAAACAGGTGCCTGCCAGTGTTTATCCAGTGATTTACTTTGTTTCTGACTTAACTGGTGGGCTATAAACTCTTCAAAAGCGAGGCGTTTTAATGCCGGGTTTTGGCTGTTGAGCAGGGTATTTTCTGAAACACCCGGAGCAGGCGTGTGCAGGGTGTTTAAAGCTGCATTTAGACCCGGGTACTGAAACCTGCTTAATAGGGAGGTAGGTAATAAATCAGGCAGTGAATCTGGATTGTCATTGTAAAGCCTTAAGGCTTGCTGTACCGCTTTTCTAATACTGGCTTGGCGTAAACCTTCGGTCAGTGGGTAAATTGCTGTAAGCGTGTCGCTGGTTATGCAGTCATCTAATTGCCGGATGACTTTATACTCAGGATGAATCATCTCATAGCCTGAATAGCCATCTTTTATTTCGCCAAAACAGCTAATCAGGGTGCCTGAACTTAAGCTGTTGGCCTGTTTGGCACTAAAATGAAAAAAGCGCAGGCTAAGATAACCCGTTTCATCACTTACCTGACAGATTAACATGCGTCGCCCGCGATTTAATATTTCAGTTGAGATAACTCTGGCACATATTAATGCAGTACAGTCGGGTTGTAATTGATTAATTGACTGAACGCGGGTACGGTCTTCGTAGCGCAATGGAAGGTGGAAAATTAAATCGCCTACCTGGCGGATATCTAATTTTTCCAAACGGCTGACTGTTTGTCCTCCGATGCCATTTAATGAGACGACAGCCTGGTTAAGAATAGCCTGTGGATCCATAATTATTGAAAAATATTAAATCTTGTGCAGATTTTTTCCTCTGTCCTTAGTGATATTCAGCCGGCTTCAATTCCATGATAGCATCCATTTCAATCCCCACACCTTTTGGTAGGGCAGCAACACCCACTGCGGCACGAGCAGGGTAGGGCTGAGTAAAATATTCGCCCATTATTTCGTTAACAATAGGAAAGTGCGATAGGTCGGTGAGGAAAATATTCAGTTTTACGATGTCTTGTAGATCACCTCCAGCGGCTTGTGTGACAGCGGTTAAATTGTCAAACACACGTTTAATATGCGCACTGATGTCACCTTCAATAATAGTCATGGTTTCAGGGTCCAGTGGAATTTGTCCCGAAAGGTAAACGGTGCTACCTACTTTAATGGCTTGCGAATAAGTGCCTATTGCTTGCGGGGCCGAATCGGTATAAATGATTTCTTTTTGCATAACTTGTTTAGCCTCTGGTGCGGGTGATTTTTAAAACGATAAATAACTTTTTCAGTTGGCGCAATATAGTCGCTAAATGTACTCTATCTTTGACTGTTAAGGTAATATAATCAACAGAAACACGTCCATCCTGTGCGGAGAGATTGACACTTTCAATATTAGAATCCATTTTTGAAATCGTAGACGCAATGGTTGCCAAGGTTCCGGGCTGGTTCAATAACTCCATGCGTATTTCCGTGGGGTAGTCGCCGGTGACATCCTGACTCCATTCAACTTCCAGCCAATTAGTTGATTTTTTTCGTCCATCGGTGCTGTTGTGACATTCATGATGATGTACAACAATTCCTTTCCCCGGGTTGAAGTAGCCTACGATGGGGTCGCCCGGAATAGGTCGGCAACATTTGGCAATAGTGACCACCATGCCTTCTGTGCCCTTGATGATGAGCGGGCTTTCTTTGCGTGAGTCAGTATCCTCCAGTTTTATTGCGGCACTAATATCATCCTGATTAAGCTGTTTGGCAATTAAAAATGGCATTTTATTGCCTAAGCCAATTTCTTCAAGCAGGTCTTCTAGCGTATCAAGTTTGACGGCCTGCAGAAGTTGATTTTGCATTTGTTCGGTTATATCTGCTAGTGACTTATTCATGTCCAGCAGCTCTTTTTCTAGTAGGCGACGACCCAGATTAATAGCTTCTTGCTGTTTAAAGTGTTTCAGGTATGAGCGAATCCCAGTGCGCGCTTTTGTGGTAATAACATAATTTAACCAAAGCGGGTTGGGTCTAGCCCAGGAAGCGGTGATTACCTCGACAGTCACGCCATTTTCCAGCTGGGTCTGTAATGGAACCAGGCGTTTATCAATACGTGCAGAAACGCAAGAGTTGCCAATATCTGTGTGCACAGCATAAGCAAAGTCGACAACACTGGCATTCCGGGGTAGTTTTATGATATTGCCTTGTGGAGTGAAAACGAAAATTTCCTGAGGGAATAAGTCAATTTTTAAATTGTCGATAAATTCCAGTGAATTGCCGGCAGATTTCTGAATTTCCAGTAAATCACGCACCCATTCGTTGGCTGGGGATTTAGAGTTAGAATACTCCTCATCATCAGATTTATACAGCCAATGCGCTGCAATACCTGATTCAGACAAACGGTGCATCTGATGTGTGCGAATCTGAATTTCGACCGGGACACCAAAAGGGCCAATTAAAATGGTATGTAATGATTGATAACCATTTGCCTTGGGCAAGGCGATATAGTCTTTAAATTTACCCGGAATGGGTTTAAATAGATTATGCACGATGCCCAGAACGCGATAACAGGTATCGACATCATGACATTGGATTCGAAAAGCGTAGACATCAAAAATATCCGAAAAAGAAAGTTTCTTGGCGAGCATTTTTTTATAGATGCTGTATAGGTACTTTTCACGCCCCTGTACATCACAGGTGATATGTGACTGATGTAAGCGTGTTTTTAAGGAATTGCTAATGGTCTCAATGATTTCTTTGCGATTGCCGCGTGCTTTTTTAACCGCATTTTTTAAAATGCGATGACGCATCGGATACATTGCTTCAAAGCACAATGACTCTAATTGATGGCGGATATCATTCATGCCGAGGCGATTGGCAATGGGTGTATAAATATCCAGAGTTTCTTTAGCAATGCGCCGTTTCTTGTCGGGGCGCATAACCCCAAGAGTGCGCATATTATGCAGGCGGTCACCCAGCTTAACCATGATGACACGCATGTCTTTAGCCATTGCCAGGCACATCTTGCGGACATTTTCCGCCTGTGCCTCGGCCTGTGTTTTGCAGTTTAACTGGGTGAGTTTGGTGACACCATCCACCAATTCAGCAACATCTTCACCAAATAATTCGTGGATGTCTGTTTTAGTAACCTTGGTATCTTCAATGACATCATGCAGAATAGCCGCCATAATGCCATGCACATCCATACGCATTTCCGCGAGAGAGATAGCGACAGAGAGAGGGTGGCAGATATAGGCTTCGCCACTTTTGCGAAATTGCCCGGCATGATGTTTGGCACCAAATTGATAAGCCTGGAATATCTGAGTTATATGGGTCGGGTCTTGATATTGACTCAGTATTTTACAGAGCTGGTCGTACAGTTGTTGCTCAGGGCTTGCAGTCATGACTGTCGGTTCCTGAGCATTCATGCTTTAGTTTAAAGTGCTTGAGGCTATGTCTGTAGGCTCTCCAACTTGGTGTAATAAATCAATATTTTCTTTGGTTACATGACCTTCAGCAATTTCGCGTAGTGCTACGACGGTGCATTTATCTTTTCCGCGAGTCACGAATTCTTCGGCCCCTTTTTCTAACTGACGAGCTCTTTGGGAAGCTAGTAAAACTAGTTCAAAGCGATTTTCAACATTATCTAAACAATCTTCGACGGTAACTCGTGCCATTTTTAAACCTTATGTGGATATTTTAAAATTATATAATTGACTATTATATGAGAATTTTGTGTTCTTATAAAACTTTCCTTTAGAAAAAGAGGGATTTAGGAAGGAAACAAAATAAAACCCGAAATAAGTAGAGTTTAGTGATCCTGGTGTTTTTTGCAGGCAACAGGGACAGAACATATGCTTTCGGCTTTTAGTTAATCCTCATTTTTATGCGCCTAGGAGCTGTTAATCTTTAGCTTCAAGTGCTGCAATAGCGGGAAGTTCTTTGCCTTCTAGGAATTCTAAAAAGGCACCGCCACCGGTAGATGTGTAGGAGATTTTGTCTTTAATTGCATATTTATCGATAGCAGCCAGGGTATCGCCCCCCCCTGCAATAGAAAAGGCATCGCTAGCAGCGATTGCAAAAGCTAAAGTTTTTGTACCTTCAGCAAACTGATCGATTTCAAAAACACCGACTGGACCGTTCCATACGATGGTTTTAGCTGAACTCAGGATGGCTGCATATTGCTGTGCCGTTTCAGGACCTATATCCAGCACCATATCATCATCAGCAATATCACTGACTTTTTTGATGGTCGCTACTGCCGTATCAGAGAATTCTTTTGCGCATACCACATCAACAGGCACTGGAATATCAGAATTATTCGCTTTTGCTGCGGCAATTAATGCTTTGGCATCATCAATTAAATCCGCTTCATAAAGTGATTTGCCTACTGAATAGCCCGCTGCAGCGATAAAGGTATTGGCAATACCACCCCCCACGATCAATTGGTCAACTTTGCTTGATAATGTCTTTAATACTGTGAGTTTGGTGGATACTTTAGAACCGCCAACAATGGCAACGACGGGGCTTTTCGGGTTATTCAGGGATTGACCCAGAGCCTCTAATTCAGCTGATAATAAGGGGCCAGCGCAGGCGGTTTTTGCATGTTCAATCACGCTATGAGTTGAAGCCTGCGCTCTATGTGCGGTACCAAAGGCATCCATCACAAAAATATCGCATAAAGCCGCCATCTTTTTGCCTAATTCAGGACTATTTTCTTTTTCGCCGGTATTAAAGCGGACGTTTTCACATAAGACCACTTCACCAGGCTTGATTTCTATGCCATCAATCCAGTCTTTTTCCAGGCGCACTGGCTTGTCGAGTAGCTCTGATAAACTGTCAGCAACAGGTTGTAATGAAAACGCAGAGTCAAACTCTCCTTCAGTTGGACGACCTAAATGCGACATCAGCATAACTGCAGCCCCAGAGTCGAGGGCAAGATTGATAGCGGGTAAGCTTGCGCGGATACGAATATCACTGCTTACTTGCCCATCTTTAACAGGTACGTTAAGGTCCTGGCGGATTAAAATGCGTTTACCATTTAAATCTAAATCAGCCATTTTTTTTATAGGCATCGTTGTCTCCGAGAGTAGTGTAAATTAAACAATGAGCTAGGTAATTCAAAGCTCTTAAATGAAAAATATTATACCTTAAGTCTGTGTTGTGATTAAATTAAGGCTGGCTTATTCATTTAATGCAGTGATGAGAAGCATGAATTTGAATAGATTAAAGTAAAAATGTGAGGAAAATAATGGCTATTGATAATCAGGAATTTAAAAATACTCTTAAACTCTGGGCAAGTGGGGTATCGGTAGTGACCGCGAATTCTGCAGAAGGTGTGCTAGGTATGACCGCAACTTCGTTTGCCAGTGTATCCATGGATCCTCCACAAATTCTGGTTTGCCTGCATGAAACGACGGAAACAGGTGCTGCTATTCTGGAAAGCAAAAAGTTTGCGGTTAATATATTAACTACGGCACAGGAGCAGGTATCTAATCAGTTTGCCGGTGGGACAAGCATGGATGAACGGTTCAAAAATGTGGACTGGCATAAGAGCGATCTGGGGTTGCCTATTCTGGATGAATCACTTGCCACAATGGAATGTAGCGTTGTGCAACAGTTTAAGGCGGGCACGCACTGGATAATGGTGGGTGAAATTGAGCATACCCAATGCAATACCGGAGAGCCCTTGCTTTACTTTAATTCAGCTTACCAGCAGGTTGCGAGTACATAAGATTACCTGATTACGTACAACTCATAGCCACATTAAAAAACTTAAAAGTATCAGCATGTTAAGGGCCTCGTCATTCCCGAATTTTTTTATCGGGAATCTGTGCTTAACCTGCGAGATTGTTGCAGGAATGACGAAGTATAGCTGAGAGTTGTGGGTAAGCAGGTAAGATTAACGCCTGACGTTTCTGGCAAAGACAAAAGGGTGATTTTATTTTGCAAATATACTTCGCAACTTTAACATTGCGAAGTATAGGGAGTGCATGAGAATTCTATTGAATATTGATTCCACCACAAACAAAGATAGGATGTTAGTCAACCTGAATTTCGCTGACGGCAATGATTTTAGAAGTGATTAAATCC
>JAUXBW010000070.1 GCA_030619185.1 Methyloprofundus sp. | reverse complement strand
GAGAAGCATTATATAAAACCCCCTTTGCAAAGGGTTCCAGTTATGCCGATTGCTTTACAAATAAGGGGGTTGCAATTTCACAAAATTACCCTTACTGGAATAAACAAAAACAACAAGTTACCACGCTTGCCAGTGCGCTGAACGATTGCCGACAAAATAATCAACTCCCTCCCCTGGTCTATGGTAAAGGCGAGATAAGCTACCTCTTAGCTTATATGGCGTATACCTCGCGCGGCAAAAAGATTAACACTCAGATCCCGGTTAACTCAAAAGCAGCACTTAACGCCTATCAGCAAGGCAAAAACTATTTTTATCAGCGTCGCGGCCAGCTTAATTTTTCTTGTGCCAGCTGTCATCTGGATAATGCCGGTAAATTTATTCGTTCGGAAATAATCAGCCCTGCACTCGGTCACACCACACACTGGCCTGCCTATCGTTTAAATAGCGGAGAAATGGGAACCTTACATCGCCGATTTATGGTCTGTAATAAACTGATTCGCGCCACTGTAGATCCTGCTCAAAGCACTGCATTACGGCAATTAGAATATTTTTTAAGCTATCTAGATTATGGACTGCCCCTGAACGGCCCTTCTACCCGAAAATGATGAATCGTAAACCAAATTGTACAGATATCAATGAGCCTGGCTTGCTGCATATAGACCAGGCAAAAAAAGCTATATTTGACGCACTGCCTGTTCTACAGGATACTCAGCAAATACCTATAGAACAAGCAAAAGGACGCTGCCTGAGTGAATCTATTATCAGTCCCCTTCAAGTTCCAGGGCATACCAATTCCGCAGTGGATGGATATGCTATACGTAGTAGCGATTTACCTAGTGATAAGCTTGAAACCAGACTCACCATTCAGGCGACCGTCCTGGCAGGGCAACTCTATACTGAGCCTTGCCAGCCTGGACATTGCATCCATATTATGACGGGAGCAGCCATGCCTCTTGATCTGGATACCGTGATTATGCAAGAACATTGCCAGATTACGCAGGATGCGATTTTAATAGATGCCCGGCATAAAAAGGGACAAAACGTCCGTCAGGCCGGTGAAGATATTCAACTGGGTGACACAATATTACCCGAGGGTAAACTATTATGCCCTGCCGATATAGGTTTACTCGCCTCTTTAGCTATCACTGAGATTAAAGTCAAGCGTAAATTACGTATTGCCATTGCATCCACTGGCAATGAAATCTACAGTATTGCCTCAGTCGCTGCAGAAGGTGGACTTTATGATAGTAATCGCTACTCCTTGCTGGCAGCCCTGGATCGTTCGGATATAGAAATAATCAATCTAGGAATCATTCGAGATAATGAAACTGATCTACTTAAGTGCTTTAACGAAGCCGCCGGGTACGCTGATATTATTATTTCGACAGGCGGTGTCTCTGTCGGAGAGGCCGACTATACCAAGGCAGTACTTAAAGACAGTGGTGATATTAATTTCTGGAAAGTAGCTATGAAACCAGGCCGGCCTATCGCCTTTGGCAAGATTAAGCAAGCCGTTTTCTTTGGCTTACCAGGTAACCCCGTTGCGGTGTTAGTGACTCTCTATCAACTGGTTTTGCCTGCGCTGGAGAGGATGCTGGGCATCACCGATAGCCCCATCGCCCCACTGCTCAAAGCGCGTAGCCTGGAACCTATCCGTAAAAAAACAGGGCGCACTGAAATCCAGCGTGGCATAGTCAGCCAGATAGCGACCGGGGAGCTACAGGTGAAAACCACGGGTAAGCAAGGTTCTGGTATTTTAAGTTCCATCAGTATGGCGAATGCTTTTATTATTCTCGAACATGAACGAGACAGTATCAAAAAAGGCGACTGGGTTGATGTACAATTATTTTCAGGCTTATTTTAGGCCTAGTGCAGCACCGTGTTGGATGGATCAATAGCAACTATAATTTATAATTTAACTCAGTAACATATAAAAAACCTATCCTCCAAACCCACACGGTGCTGCACTAGTTTTTGCAAGTCAACAAACTGACTCAATGACTGTCAAGTAAATGAATTACTGAATAGGCTTTCAGACCATATAAACATGTCTTCAAAATTATCTTTGTTCCAATGCGGTGAATTTGAGCTGGCAAAGGAATCTTGAACCAGCTTCATGCTGTTATTGGTGGTCTCATAGGCAAACACTGCAGTAAGAAAGGAAGCCTCATCATAAGTAATTGGGCTATAACAGGCAGAATTTGTTCTAATTTTTTCTAATCTAGCGGGGTCATGAACAAAGTCTACAGATGAGGACTTGCTGGCAATCATTCTAATAATCGCATCAGCACCCACTTTTGCTTGCGAATTAGCCATATGCCCAGATTTAGGCTGACCACTATCGTTTGCATCCCCGATAATAAAAATGCCCGGGCGGATAGTGGATTCATAACTGGCTGAGTCAACAGGTGCAAATCTCGCACCTACGGGTAACAAACCCAAATCTTCTACTATCTTGCCTGATTTGTGCGTAGGTATCACATTTAGAACTTTACCAGCATAATCTCCTGCCGTAGTTTTCGCTATTTTCTCACCGGGATTGATTTCAATTGATTGCAGTGTTGCATTAGGAACATAGTTGACTATGTCCTTATATATGCCATTAAATGCCTGCTCAAATGTTTCTTTTTCAATGGTCACTTCAGGATGTGGATCCAGCACAATAACATGACCGTCACCATCATTTACGCGTTTAATATAATCTGCTACCACACACGCACGTTCATAAGGCCCTGGAGGACAGCGATAAGGACTTTGAGGAACGGTCATCACAAAAGTGTCTCCTTGTTGCATGCTATGCAATTGATCACGCAATAACTCAGTTTGTGGGCCGGCAATCCAGGCATGAGGAACAACATCAAAGTTATTTGCCGCGCCCTCTTTAAGTCCGGGAACATCAATAAACTCAATACCCGGAGCCAAGACAACATAATCACAGGTGATAGTGTCACCATCATCTAAATGAACTATTTTAACGTCATCCCCGGTTACATCAGTTACTAAGCCTTGTCTTACGATCACTCCATAGTTATCTTGTAGTGATGTATAAGGCAGCGTTATATCATTCATGTTTAAGCGGTCATTCAGAATAAGATTGCTTAATATACAAGAGACATGATTAGGGTTTTTATCGATCATAGTTACCTGTATATTTGCATCTCCCCATAAGCATAGATACTTTGCCAAAGTAGCACCAGCGAACCCGCCACCAACGACGACAACTCGCGCCTCATAAGCACTGCCAATCTCAGCTTTCAAAACTGAGGGTACAGCAACCAATGCTGCTGAGGCACCGGTCAACTTAATAAAATCACGTCGATTAATTTGTGTCATAATTTTTCCTTAGAGTCATTATTAGAATTAACTCATCAATTGATGAGTTATTAGTAAATTACTTATTTGTCTTCTTCATCCTCTTCATCTTCTTCATCTTCTTCGTCTTCATCTTCGCAACCATTTGCAGGTCTTTCAATCGACCTGGCTAAAGCCATGATGTCATCATCTGTATAGCCTTTTGCTTGATGATCCATTAACTCGCCGTTGGAACTGTTAAGCATCTCCCAAAGTTCATTATAAATCTTGTCGAATGACTCACACTTCAGGCTATCAAAGCCCTCAGAATTATTACCTTCCATTCCGTGACATTGTGAACATTGTGCAGCCATAGCACGGCCAGGATCAATAATTTCGATTGCCTGAGCTGTTCCAATAGAGTAATAAATAATTAGAAACAATCCCGCAAATGGGAGAGTCATTATGCGTTTGATAAAATATTTCATAAATTTTCCTTCAATGATTCTAAATTAATACCAATATAAATCCTTCGTAAAGTAACGGGCGCATCCTTGTGCCGTATATGAAATCTTTCTAGGGGGAGCTTCAGAAAGATAACGTACATTGTAACCATTCACTTCCCCCTCCTTAACAGGAGGGGTTAGGGGAGGTTTTATTAGATAATTCCCCTTCACTCCTCCCTTTTTTAAGGGAGAAGTGAAGGGTTACAAACATAGTGATGATAAAGAAGAATAAGTGCACGAAGTTTAATGCTGAAAATTGTCATGGTTTACCCCGTGCTCTTTTACGATGATCGTTTTTCATAGAAAAGCAACATCTATGCCATAAGCATTTTATCTATATCAGGTAGGGGGTAAAGCTTAAAATTTCACACACAGAGACTAAAAGGGTCTCTCTTTCCCGACAAATAAGTAGTAATACAACAGCAACAAATATTCACATTTACCCTATACTTTATAAGTTAATGTTATTATTAATATTTATATCTTCAACTCATCAAAGTTTCATTGTCGTCAACTTGACACAATGGGCCTGAACAAAACAAGAGATTGATCGTCTTATGCAATAACTGGAAATCTCCTTTCTTCCTATCGTTCCTTTCAAGCAAGACAAGACCGCAAAAAAATAATAGCGTATCATGCACATCTGAGCCTTTGCTTACTTTTTAATATCCCCCGCAGCATGCCCCTTATTACTGGTGGGTTAGTGCGGAATTTGACTTAAAGGAATTACTTAGTGTTTTCTCTTATTAAACCTCTATCCCTTATTCTACTTACGCTTTGGGCAAACCCCACTTTTGCCGCTTTTACCACCGCAGATGTAAAAATCCCTTTAGATGAACTTGATATTATAGTTGCCCCTTTAACTGTAGAAGAATTAACAGTTGAGGCTGATGCCTGGCTTAAATTAGTTAAAGAACTGGCGCATAAGGTTGCAGATACCAAACTGCGTATAAAGCGTCAGAATGAAAAGCAGGTAAAGGCAGAGGTAAAAATCGAGAAAGTTTTGCAAAAGCAAGAGACAGTAAAATCACCCTCCTCACAACTCCAGAAGGAAGTCTCTCATGCAGAAAATGTCGTAAAAAATGCAGACAAAAGCAAAGACAACGCCATGGACCAACTGACCCGCTTGCGAGCCGAACGTACTGCACTTATTGACCGCCTTAGTGTTATTCTGGATCGGATGAATAAGAAACTGGGTCTGGATAAGGTAGCTCAGGAGAAGGAGAAAGTTCAGGTTTACCGTCGCTATATGGATGATGTGGGTGGCATTAAACTGGATACCCATGATGCCGAGAGCGCATTTGCAAGTCTGAAGGGCTGGCTGACTTCTAAAGAAGGTGGGAAGCATTGGGCAACTAATATTGGAACTTTTCTTGCCATTATTATTGTATTCTGGCTATTAGCACGTGCCCTTAGAGAAGCAACTAAAAAAGGGCTGGCTTTGAGCAACAATCAATCCAAGCTTTTTACTGATTTTCTGGTGGTCATAGTTTTTCGATTAGTGATGTTCATAGGTATTATTGTTGGCTTCACCACGCTGGAAATCAATATGGGGCCACTACTCGCCATTATTGGCGCGGCTGGATTCGTCGTTGCCTTTGCCTTACAAGGTACACTGAGCAACTTTGCCAGCGGCATTATGATTATGCTTTATCGCCCATTTGATGTAGATGATATGGTTGACGTTGCTGGTCACTTTGGCAAGGTGCGCTCTCTTAATCTGGTATCTACGACTATCTCGACTCCCGACAATAAAATCATGGTGGTTCCAAATAATGATATCTGGGGAAATATCATCATCAACGCGACGACCAGTAAACAGCGCAGAGTGGATATGCTGTTTGGCATCAGTTATAAAGATGATATTGATCATGCCCGGCAAGTACTGGCAGAGATTGTGGCGGCTCACCCACTAACGCTGAACGATCCAGCACCCAAGATTCACCTACATGAACTAGCTGAATCTTCGGTTAACTTTATTTGTCGCCCATGGGCTAAAACAAGTGATTACTGGACTGTATACTGGGATATTACCCGTAGTGTTAAGCTGCGTTTCGATGCCGAAAACCTGTCTAAACCCTACCCACAGCAAGATATTCATATTTACCAAGAGCCTAATATCACACAATACTGACGGGTGCGATTATAAGTGAATAAGTTTCCTTACCGGGTCTTTTATTACCTGTTACAAACGGGCACGACACACATGAGTACAATGGGGCGTGGATCTTTAGTCCGCCTTTTAAAATGCAGGCTAAAGACCTGCGCCCCTATTCATTTACAAAGCACTAAAAAATAGAAGTAGTTTACATAATATAAAAAAACCAATAAAAAAACTTTACTTGCAAATGAGAACTGTTATCATTATTAAAAATATTTATTAATGAGGTTCCTGATGTATATCTGTGTTTGCAAAGCAGTAACAGACTCCCAGATTCTAACAGCGATTAATGATGGTATGAATACGCACAAAGCATTACACCAATGTCTTGGTGTGGGCTCTGGCTGTGGAAAATGTAATCGGCATGTGCGTGAACTAGTTCATAAAAATAGTGTGCCTTCTGATGCAATACCCGTTATGATTTAAGTTTTAAAATTTACTCTGGAACTATTATGCAAGGCGATACAAAAGTTATTGAATTCCTGAATAAGGCATTAGAAAACGAATTGACAGCAATTAACCAGTATTTTTTACATGCCAGAATGTACAAAAACTGGGGATTTGAGAAACTGAACGAAAAAGAATATCACGAGTCAATTGATGAAATGAAGCATGCTGATTTATTAATTGAGCGTATTTTGTTTCTTGAAGGTTTACCTAATTTACAAAATATTGGCAAAATTCTGATTGGAGAAAACCCAAAAGAAATGCTGGCTTGTGATCTAAAGCTAGAGCTTATTGCCATTCCCCTACTGCGTGAAGCCATCGTGTATTGTGAAAGTATTAAGGACTTTATTTCGCGTGAACTCTTCGCGGGCATTTTAGAGAGTGAAGAAGAACATGTAGACTGGCTAGAAACACAGCTAGAATTGATAGAAAAAGTAGGGATAGAAAATTACCTGCAATCACAAATGTAAGGCGTAACTGTTCACCTCCCCCTTGTTTAAAGGGGGGATTATCTAATAAAACCTCCCCTAACCCCTCCTTGCTCAGGAGAGGGACTGAACGGTTACATGTGTTGATAGAGTAGGTTTTATGGTAATGAGCGTCTGTTTAAAGCAGCATATAAGGGTAGGAGTAAAAAAGCTTTAGCTTTTTCCGAAACAGCAATAGCTGAAGCTATTGCACTCCACTCAAGTCTTCCTGATTACGTACAACTCTCAGCCACTGCGGAGTAAAACTTAACAATCAGTATGCTAAAAGACCGTCATTCCCGAAGTCTTTTATCAGGAATCTATTTTTAACTACGAGATTCCTGCTAGAAGTATGATCAAGGTAGAATAGCCAGTTACCTAACTCCCCCCTCACAGATCCCAGCGTACAGAATTACCGCACTGGGCTTTTCTGAACTGCTCAGTTTGCACTTCAGCCGTCTTACAGCCCTGCATTTCCATGCCCATCTGCGTTTTTATTGTTCGAAAATCCAGTTCAACTTTCCACCGCTGCTGATATAGCTGCGCTAAACTGTTTTCCCCTTGCCACTGTCGCACATATCTTTAGGATTCTTGTTGCTCAAATTTAACGTAACCGTTCAGCCCCCCTTGATAGCAAAGAGGGGTTAGGGGCTACAGGATTTCGCGTCCAGGTTTCTTCACAAAACCCATAAAATGGTATTATTTGACCCGCTGGGTGAGTCTTTACTAAACAAAAAACACTATTTTAATATACTTAGTATATTAAAATAGTGTTCAACTGATGTTTTTAGTCAGGATAATGCTGAGCCGTAAAATCAAATACAATAAGAGACAATTACAATGATTCATAAGCACATTGATTATTATAAACGTTATATAAAAACTGATATTGCAGCGGGTCTGGTTGTTTTCCTGGTTGCCCTGCCCTTATGCCTGGGGATTGCTATGGCATCTGGTGCACCACTATTTTCAGGTATTATTGCTGGTATTATAGGTGGGGTTGTTGTCTCCTGGCTTAGTGGGTCGCAGCTAAGTGTTTCTGGCCCCGCCGCCGGTTTAACAGTCATTATTCTCAATGCCATAGAGCAACTGGGTAGTTATTCTGGCTTTTTAGTCTGTGTCACTTTGGCTGGGGTTATACAGATACTATTGGGGTATTTGCGAGCCGGTGTTATCGGTGCCTTTTTTCCTTCAGCGGTTATTAAAGGTATGTTGTCTGCCATTGGTCTGATTCTGATTATCAAGCAATTACCTCATGCCGTCGGCTATGATAAACACTTTGAGGCTGATGACAGTTATATGGATGAAACGGCTGCGGAGAGTTTTCAGGATATTTTTGATGCCTTTTCGTTTATGTCACCAGGTGCCGCACTCATTACACTGGGAGCCATACTGATCTTGATACTCTGGGAGACACGGCTGTTACAACGCATCAGCCTGGTTAAGTTGATGCCCGGTCAATTAGTTGCCGTCATCTGGGGAATAGGCTTTAATGCTATCGCCCTGGAATGGTTTCCTGATCTCGCCGTTACGAGCAGTCACCTGGTCTCTTTACCTATTTCAGAAAACCTGTCTGATTTTGCCGACTTATTCATCCTGCCTGATTTCAGTTTCCTCAATCAACCTGAGGTCTATACTATTGCCATTACCCTGGCAATTATAGGTAGCCTGGAGACCTTACTAAGCCTGGAGGCTGTTGATAAGCTCGACCCCTTAAAGCGTATTGCCCCCACTAATCGTGAGCTAAAAGCACAAGGAGTAGGTAATATGCTTAGTGGTCTTATCGGTGGCTTACCCATTACTGCTGTTGTAGTACGTAGTTCGGCTAATATTAATGCAGGGGGGCGTACCCGCATTGCCAGCTTTGTGCACGGGATATTTTTATTGTTGAGCATTCTGTTTATTACTCAGATTTTAAACATGATTCCACTGGCTTGCCTGGCAGCTATTTTATTGCAAACGGGTTATAAATTAGCTAAACCCCAATTATTCCAGGCTATGTACCAGCAAGGATGGAATCAGTTTTTGCCATTTATCTTTACGGTGGTTATTATTCTAACCACCGACTTACTGCAGGGCGTGGTGATTGGCATTATCATCGGTTTGCTGTTTGTCATGAAATCTAATTACCTTGAGTCCATTACACTGGAATCCGGTAGTGAGTACGACACCTTATCTCTAAACAAAGATGTCTCATTCTTAAATAAAGCCTTATTAAGAAAGCTGTTAAATCGGGTGCAAGAAAATTCCACTTTGGTTATTGATGCATCTAAGGCTCAGTTTATTGATCATGATATTAAGGAAACCCTGGTGGATTTTCTGAAGACTGCCGCTGATGATAATATTACAGTCAAAATGTGCGGTTTTGACGAACATCAAGTGCCAGGCGCTAAACATGGCGGGGGCTGATAAGGATGCTGAAGAAGAAAGCCTGGAATCCGCGCGTAAAGCGAGATTACACTGGCTTTTAATTAATCTACTGGCATTAACCTGTGCCGCCCTGATCGTAAATATATATAGTTTCGGATATTAATAAATTCTGATTCCTAAATGTTAAATTAAATATCATAGGTACTTACAACAGCCATGTTTTCAATGTCTCGGCTTCATTTTCAGTTTGCTGATCCCCGCTCACTATATCAATATCCAGTTCAGCTAAATGGTCTATAAAATCAGCTACACATAGACCACTTAATGACATCCTCCTTAAATTAAGT
>JAUXBW010000072.1 GCA_030619185.1 Methyloprofundus sp. | reverse complement strand
TTTTATCTGCAATAGTGATGGGGTTTTTTTTGTTACGAGCAAATAGCATAATTGTTCTATCTTTAAATGTGGAATAAAAACACGGATTAACGCTGAACTCAGACATCTTAAAAAAATGGCACTTACTCAGGTAACTCGCAACAAATACCCCACCCATCTTGTTAGTCTTTTTGTTTTTCTTCTACGCCTTGAAGACGAACACTAATTCTGCGCAATATGGGGAGGTTATTTATTGCAAGTTACCTAACGTCTATGAGGTCACAACAATAACTATGCCATATACAGTATGGTTGTAGTGTGTTGATTTATATAGGGTAAAATACCAAGTGATTTAGTTGGTATTGAAGGTGAGCTGTAATATCCTATTTTGGTGCGATATAGATTCTTAATGGTGCAATGTTTACAAACAAAGAATGGTTTTTTATGCCATGTTTATTTGTACAAACCGTAGCACAAAGAGTCGAGTATTATCTAATAAAACCTCCCCTAACCCCTCCTTACTAAAGGAGGGGGACTGCACGCTTACGCTCAAAACGACAATAAGCAGTGGGGCTTTTTATTTCACGATTTTATTGCCTTGATACACATAAATAAGGAAGATATAGAAAACTAAGTTAAAAATTTGGTATGCGCTTAGGAGGCAGAAAAACGAGAGATTGATTTGGGAGTTAATAACTGGAAAATTTACTACATAAAGGCAAATAAATGAAGCTTTCAACATATAATTCAGGCAACATTGAAGAAATTAAGCAGCTATTCACTCAGACATTTTCAGACTCGGAAGGGCAATCAGAAGGCTTGTTAATAGGTAACTTAGCCTATGAGTTAATGATTAGTACTGATAGTTATGACCTTTATGGTTTTGTAGCGATTGAAAGTGAGCAAGTCATCGGTAGTATCATTTTTTCTAGGTTGGTATTTGAAAGCGAGGTTAATGCTTTTCTTTTGGGCCCCGTTGCAATACACACAAGCTTTCAAGGAAAAGGAATAGGTCAGAAGTTGATTAATTTTGGCCTTAACACCTTAAAAGAGAATGAAGTGGAGCTGGCGTTTACTTATGGTGATCCTGATTTTTACGCTAAGGTTGGATTTAGCCCTCTTGTTGAAAAAGTAGTAAAAGCCCCTTTAAAATTAACCTACCCGGAAGGGTGGCTAGGTCAATCATTGCTGAATGATGAAATTGAACCAATTACTGGTCATTCGTATTGTGTAGAAGCACTTAATAAGCCTGAGTATTGGTAATAGACCTGGCTTTTCGGGTAATAATTATAGGTACAGGGTCATGACAAACCTGCTCCATCGTTTTAGATTAAATTAGGTTTTTACAAAGTAATGACAAGATAAAAGGGATGGATTTTGATTAGAGTTTATATATTAGTTTTTATTATGGCTGCTTTTTTTTGGATAAAAGCTTTTTCGCAAAAAACGGCAGAGGAACGTAAGCGTTTTATTAAAAAAAGTATTGTGTCGGTAATCGCGCTGAGTTTTTTGCTTTTGGCTGTTATGGGGCGCTTAAGCTGGATAGTTGCAGTTGTTACTGTGCTTGCTGCGTTTGTGTCGCGTTTTTTGCCTGTCGCTTTGCGCTATGCTCCTCAGTTACAGCGATTGTGGCAAATGTATCGTCAGCAGCGAGGACATACGTCAGATAAGCCAGGGAATGTTCGTCATTCGGGTGTTATGACGGTGGAGGAGGCATATAAGATTTTGGGTGTGAGTCTCTCGGCAACTCGCCAGGAAATCATTGATGCTCATCGTAAGTTAATGTTAAAAAATCATCCTGATCGGGGTGGTTCTAGCTATCTAGCTGCTCAAATTAATCGGGCAAAAGAATTATTGCTACTCAATAAATAGCCGTGTCTTATTGTTATTTTCAAATATGCATAAGTTGTTTTCTGCGCATGTCTAAATTCACTTATGTGTCAGTTTAATCGAGTTGTCTCATTTATCATTATGGCTATGTTTCTGGCAGGGTGTGCTGGTGTTCAATCAAAAGCGCCTGTACAGCCTCATAAGCGTGACCTGACTAAAGGCTCTTATTACACCGTAAAAAAAGGCGACACCCTATATTCGATCGGTTTTCGCTCAGGACACGGTTATAAGCGCCTGGCAGCATGGAATGGCATCTCTCCCCCCTATAAAATCTACCAGGGTCAAAAGCTAAAGTTATTTCGCGGAACAAAGCATAAAAAGACTCAAATTAAGAAGAAATCAAATAAAAAAACATCAAGTATTTCAATAAATAACAGAAAGGTGTTAAAGTTGTACTGGCAGTGGCCGGTGCGAGGGCGATTATTGAAAAATTTTTATCATACCGGGAATAAAGGTATTGATATCGCAGGCCGTGTTGGACAGAAAATTAAAGCGGCAGAGGCGGGTCTTGTTGTCTATAGCGGAAGTGGTTTGCTTGGATATGGAAATTTATTAATTATTAAGCATAATTATTTATATTTAAGTGCTTATGCGCATAACCGTCGCTTACTGGTTAAAGAAGGTCAAAAAGTAAAAAAGGGTCAACTTATTGCCGAGATGGGAATCGGAGTCGATGCTAAGCCTGCTTTACATTTTGAGATTAGAAAAAATGGTAAGTCTGTTAACCCTTTGAATTATTTATCTAAATGATAGGGGGTTAATGCTAAAAAGAATAAGAAAAATAGGAGTTAATAATGACGGAAGAATTAATGAGTACGACAGGCAATAATACGTCTATACCTGAAAGTATCGATAGGGGTGCTTCTGAGGTCGTCGATAGTGATGTTGTTGAGGTTGAGGGCGCTCTGGTCGACCCCGTGCCGGAAGTGCAGGAGAAAAAAGATCATAACTTTGATGCAACAAGGTATTACCTTAATGATTTGAGTCGATCGACATTATTAACAGCGGAGCAGGAGAAGTTGTACGGAACGCAGGTGATACAGGGAGATAAAAAAGCACGTCAGATTATGATAGAAAGTAACTTATGTCTGGTCGTAAAAATTGCACGCCGATATTTGAATCGGGGCTTACCTTTGCTGGATTTGATTGAAGAGGGGAATTTGGGTTTAATCCGTGCAGTAGAAAAATTTGATCCTGAGTTGGGTTTTCGTTTTTCTACCTATGCTACCTGGTGGATACGGCAAACCATAGAGCGTGCCATTATGAATCAATCGCGTACCATACGGCTGCCTATTCATGTGCTTAAGGAAATGAGCGTGTATTTAAAGGCGCAGAGGCATTTACGGCAAACATTGGTGACAGAGCCCCGTGCGGAGGATATTGCCGAATACCTAAGTAAGCCGGTGAAGCTGGTAGAGAAAATGCTTAAATTAAATGAGCGTGTGACATCCATGGATGCGCCCAGCCCTTTTGATTCAGACAGAACTTTGGTTGACACCATTACGGATGTTGGAGCCAGTAGTTTACTAGACCAGGTGCATGAGGATGGTATTAAGGATAATATTAGAACCTGGTTGTCTAGGTTATCCAAAAAACAGGAGGAAGTGATTTGTCGTCGTTATGGCTTATGTGGTTATGAGAATGCAACACTTGAAGTTGTAGCGGGGGAGCTGGGCGTGACTCGTGAGCGGGTTCGTCAGATTCAAATGGATGGTTTGAAAAAGCTTAAAGAGATTATTGAGGTAGATGGGCACTCGCTGGAAGGAATTTTACAGTAAGGTAACTCGCAATATGGGTAGCTTATTTATTGCGAGTTACTTAAGGAGATGATACTAGAGCTGCCCTTTACTTCCCGATAGTAGGATAATCCTTTGTGCTTGCTCACGGGAAGTCTATTCTTACGAGGTATAAAGCTATTCTAGTATCTTGATATCAAACGCTTCCAGCAAGCTAATAAGTTTAATTAAAGGCAGGCCTATCAGGGCATTTGGGTCATTGCCTTGAATGCGCTCAAACAGGGCAATGCCTAAACCTTCTGATTTAAAGCTGCCTGCGCAATCATACGGCTGTTCCAGTGCTATATAATTTTTGATCTGCCGGTCATTAAGAGCTTTAAAATAGACCGAACAAAGATCAATCTCACTTTTGATCTCGCTTGTGCTACTGTTAAGTATGCAAACGCTAGTGTAAAATTTTACCTCGGCACCGGAAGATTGTTGTAATTGTTTAATTGCATTTTGTTTGTTGCCTGGCTTTGTGAGTTGTGACTGGCCTAGCATGGCAACTTGATCTGCAGCAATAATCAAGTGTTCTGGATATTCTGCCGCCAGAGCCAGAGCCTTTTCTTTGGCCAGACGCAGGGCTAATTGCTCAGGGGGCTCGTTTGCGGCTGCTGTCTCATTGATGTCTGGGTGGGCGCAGATAAAATTCAAGTGTAATTTTTCTAGCAGTGCTTTTCGGTACGTAGAGCTGGATGCCAGCACTAGCTTATTGGTTTGCATAAGAATTAAATTGACAGAAGGTGATGATTGCAGCTATTATTGCACAGTTATGTCAGATCAATTACCCGAACTTATAGATCCGGTTGTCTTTGCTGAACGGCAAAGTCATTTACAGGGGCATTTAAGCCTGCAGCGATTAGAGCGTCTTGCCGATATTCTTTTTGATAAAGACGGTGGGCTGAAAGTAGATTTACAGTTTTATAAAGAAGGTAAAGTTCCTGTTATAGTAGGGCTTATAGAAGGTCATATAACATTAATATGTCAAAGTTGCCTGGGGGCACTTGCCTGGACGGTGGATAAGCCGGTAAAAATAGGCATGGTACAAACAATCGAGCAGGCTGATCGCTTAGTTGATGGATTTGAGCCTCTGATGGTTTCTGATCAGAAATTGTCACTGCCTGGGCTTGTTGAGGATGAAGTGCTTATTTCACTACCAGATTTTCCTAGACATGAGCATAAATGTTTACAATATGAACCTGCGCTTAAGATTGCTGAGCCCAAAACAATTAAACAAGAATCTGATAATCCTTTTTCTGTTTTAGCTACACTAAAAAATACTGGAGACCAATAATGGCCGTACAAAAAAGTAAAGTTACTCGTTCTAGACGCGGTCAGCGTCGTTCGCACGATTCATTGACAAGCAAAACCTTGTCACAAGATCCAACAACAGGTGAAACACATTTGCGTCATCATATGACACCCGATGGTTACTTCAAAGGTCGCCAGATTGTTGTATCTGAAGAAGACTAAAGAAATAACAAGAGTGCAACTATTTTACAATTGTTAAGGTAACTCGCAATAAATAATCTACCCATATTGCGCAGGATTTTTGTTCGCCTTCAAGGCGTATAAATAGGCGCATAGCAAGTTAAGCAACTATTTCTACAACGCAGAAGGCGGACAAAAAGACAAACAAGATGGGTGGGGTATTTGTTGCGAGTTACCTAAGTAGAGTAACTTTGAAAGCCGGGCTTGATGTCCGGCTTTTTTGTAGCTTTTTCGGCCTTTGAATGCTGATAGTTTAGCCTAGAGCCCCGTGTTATGATGGTGCGCAGTACATACTTTGCGCGGTCATGAATGCTGGTTTCTAGCAGCAACTTGTGACGACAATAATTAAGCCAAAGCAGTGCGTATTCTGTCATGTTCCAACTGAATCACCTTGCCCTCGACAAAAAAACAGTTCGCATAACGGCGCAGTCATGACCATACGAAGTATACCTAAGTCAGGAGTTTTCATTTAAGTGAGTATAATAATTTCAATTGATGCAATGGGCGGTGATCATGGTTGTGATTCGACCATTCCTGCCTCACTGGATTGTTTGCGAGAGAATCCGGACTTACAGCTTGTTCTGGTGGGAGATGAGCAAGTGCTTGCTCCCTTGCTTGAGCAGGCTTTGCTTGAGTTTAAAGGGCGCTTATCTATTCAGCATGCCTCGCAGTGTGTTGCCATGGATGAGTCCCCGTCTAAAGCACTGAGAAATAAAAAAGACTCTTCTATGCGCGTAGCAATAAACCTGGTGCGTGATGGCAAGGCAGATGCATGTGTTAGTGCGGGTAACACTGGCGCGCTGATGGCTACGGCAAGATTTGTTTTGAAAATGATACCCGGGATAGACAGACCCGCTATTATGTCTTCTATGCCATCAGTTTTTGGGCATACGCATGTGCTTGATTTAGGTGCAAATGTAGACAGTCCTGCTGAAAGTTTATTTCAATTTGCCGTCATGGGGGCAGAAGTCGTCAAAGCTCTGGAAGATATTAACGATCCTAAAGTGGGTTTGTTAAATATTGGCGAGGAAGAGACTAAAGGTAATGAACAAGTTAAAGCAGCTGCTAAATTACTGGAAAATTCTGAGCTTAATTATATCGGTTATGTAGAAGGTAATTCCCTTAATGCAGGTGATGAAAAAGTTGATCTGATTGTTTGTGATGGCTTTGTGGGGAATATCGCTTTAAAATCAATTGAAGGCGCTGCGAAAATGATTACTTCTGTTATGAAAGAGTCGTTTTCCAGTAATCCATTGGCTAAGCTTGCTGCCATCGTTGCATATCCAGTATTAAAAGCGATAAAAAACCGTATTGATCCCAGACTACATAATGGTGCTAGTTTTCTGGGGCTGAAAGGTTTAGTAATAAAAAGTCATGGTGGTGCGGATGCTTTAGCGTTTAAGACTGCAATTCATGTGGCTGAAGTTGAAGTAGAAAAGAATGTGATCCAAAAAATTAGCGAGCAAGTTGAGCTCGCTTTAAGCAGGAGAGAAAACACATGACAGCTTATGCAAAAGTAATAGGTACTGGTGGTTATTTACCCGCTGAAATAAAAACTAATGAGGATATCTCGACTACTGTTGATACCTCGGATAGCTGGATCTTTGAACGTACTGGTATTAAAAGCCGGCGCATAGCCGGCAAAGATGAAACCGCTTCAAGTATGGCAGAAATTGCAGCCCGGCAGGCGATTGAAATGGCGGATATCAATCCTAAAGATATCGATTTAATTATTGTTGCCACGGGCACACCGGATAATATTTACCCGAGTACCGGGTGTATGTTACAGCACCGTTTAGGCGTTAAAGAATGTGTTGCTTTTGATATACAGGCGGCTTGTTCGGGCTCTATTTTTGGTCTGGATATGGCTAATCAATATATTAAGTCGGGTGCCGCTAAAACAGTTTTAGTTGTGGGTACGGAAATTTGTTCACGTATTGTTGACTGGACTGATAGGGGAACCTGTATTTTGTTTGGCGATGGCGCGGGTGCCGTTTTACTTCAGGCTGCTGATGAAGCGGGGATTTTATCTACGCATATTCATTCGGATGGCCGGTTTGAGGATTTATTAAACTGCCCGAATCCGCAGGCTTTAGGGAAAACAGATACCATTAGCTATATTTCCATGAAAGGCAATGAAGTGTTTAAAGTTGCGGTGAATACGCTAGGGCGTATTGTTGATGAAACACTAGCTGCGAACAATATGCACAAAGAAGATATAGACTGGCTAGTACCGCATCAGGCGAACAGTCGCATTATTGCAGCCACTGCCAAAAAACTAAAAATGTCCATGGATCATGTGGTCTTAACCCTGGAACATCAGGGTAATACCTCATCCGCTTCAGTTTTACTGGCATTTAATGAAGCTGTCAGAGATAGCCGGATACAACGCGGACATGTCGTGTTATTAGAAGCATTTGGTGCTGGCTTTACCTGGGGTTCTGCATTAATCAAATATTAAAAGGTTTTTATGAGTACACAAAACAATCAACTCGCCTTTGTTTTTCCGGGGCAAGGCTCACAATCGGTCGGTATGCTCAGTGAAATGGCTGAGACTTATCCGCAGATTAAAGGCACTTTTGCGCAGGCATCGGAAGTATTAGGTCTGGACTTATGGGCTTTAGTTATTGACGGACCAGCCGAAGAATTAAATCAAACACATAATACCCAGCCTGCAATGCTGGCGGCGGGAGTCGCTTTATGGAAAGTCTGGTGTACTCAGTCTGAAGTACGTCCTGCTTTTATGGCAGGGCATAGTCTGGGGGAATACACGGCACTGGTTTGCTCGGGTGTATTGGATTTTTCTGATGCTATTGAGTTAGTTGCCGCGCGTGGCCGCTTTATGCAGCAAGCGGTTCCTGAAGGTGTCGGTGCTATGGCTGCAGTCTTAGGCCTGACCGATGAGCAAGTCATTCAGGTGTGTGGCGATGCGGCACTAGACGAGGTATGTGCTGCAGTTAATTTTAATTCGCCAGGACAAGTGGTGATAGCAGGGAACAGCGCCGCTGTTGAACGGGCTATGCTGGCGGCTAAAGAAGCAGGTGCTAAGCGTGCGTTAAAGCTACCCGTCAGTGTGCCATCACATTGTGCCTTGATGCAGTCTGCCGCTGATAAGCTGTATGCCAAAATGCAGGATATGCAGTTTGCACAACCGCAAGTCACTTTACTACATAATGTGGATGTCAGTGTACACAAGGATGCTGAAGAGATTCGCCTGGCACTAAAACAACAGTTATTTATGCCGGTGCGCTGGGTAGATACAGTGACAGCCATGACTGAACAGGGTGTGACGACAGTTGTGGAAATGGGGCCTGGTAAAGTATTAATGGGCTTAAATAAGCGTATTGTTAAAGCTGCAGGTCATTTTACTGTTTACAATCCTGATACCTTAAATAAATTATTGGAGCATTATGCAAATGACTAAAAAAGTCGCTTTAGTAACCGGTGCAAGCCGTGGAATTGGCCGTGCCATTGCAGAAAAATTAGTTGCAGAGGGTTGTTTTGTTATTGGTACGGCAACTTCTGATGGTGGGGCAGATGCCATTTCTGCTTATTTAGCTGAGAGTGGTAAAGGCATGAAGCTGAATGTCTCTGATCCTGATTCAATCGCAGCAGTGATTAAAAACATTGCAGAGGAGTATGGTGCACCGGCAATATTAGTCAATAATGCAGGTATAACCCGGGATAATTTATTGATGCGCATGAAGGATGATGAGTGGGATGATATTATCAATACCAATTTAACTTCGGTGTTTAGAATGAGCAAGGCCGTGTTAAGAGGCATGATGAAAGCCAGGTCGGGGCGGATTATTAATATTTCCTCTGTAGTCGGTGCGACAGGTAACGCCGGACAAGCAAATTATGCTGCCGCAAAAGCTGGAATGCTTGGTTTTGCTAAATCGATGGCGAAAGAAGTGGGTTCACGGGGTATCACTGTAAATACTGTAGCACCTGGGTTTATTGATACCGATATGACGCGCGAATTATCTGACGATATTAAAAAAGGTTTATTAGCTGGTATTCCATTAGCCCGCCTGGGTGATGCGCAGGAAATAGCGCATGCGGTTGCATTTTTAGCATCAGAGGGTGCTGGCTATATTACCGGTGAAACCTTGCATGTTAATGGCGGTATGTTTATGGCTTAAAATTATGCCAACGCATAATTTTCAAGTATAATTGCACGGCTTATAGAAAATATGTATAAGTCGAACCAGATTAATAATAATAGAGATGTTGTGTCATTAAAATCAACATTCATTAAGGAAAAATAATATGAGTAGCATTGAAGAACGTGTAAAAAAGATTGTCGCAGAGCAACTAGGTGTTAAAGAAGATATTGCTAATGATGCATCATTTGTAGATGATCTAGGCGCTGATTCACTTGATACAGTAGA
>JAUXBW010000159.1 GCA_030619185.1 Methyloprofundus sp. | reverse complement strand
CGGAATAAGTTAAGCAACTGGCGCAGTATTTTTATTCGTATTCGAGGCGTAGAAAGAGGCACATAGCCAACTACGTAACTCTTTCTATAACAAAGAAGACGGATAAAAAGACAAGCGAGTTGCTTAAGTTATTTCGTGCACGTTCCTGTAAGTGAGCATAAATAATCTAATATTTTTAAATTACCTGATGATGCTTACTTTGCTTGGGCTTTAGCAGAGGAAACCTTTCTAAAGCAAATTCGCTATGGCACTCGACACAAGCGGTATTTAACTTATAAAAATAAAAGTTAACCACGTCAACATTTCCCATTTCCGCTGCATGGGCTAACATGCCGGCCGAGTGATGGAAGGCTTGATCGCGTTTAACAAATTCAGCGGGTAATGATTTGTGCAAATCATGACGCTGTTCTGCAGTTAATTGTTGCTTTAGTATATAACTACCTTCTATATTGTTAGCAATTTCACTCACTTTTACCCAGTCACCACTGGCGATTGCGGGAACTAATGACATCATACCCGTCTGAATAGCTTGCATTTCCTGTCGTAGTAATTGAAGGACAGCACCATCAAGCGGCCTATGTGCCGCATGAGCACGGGGCTCTGGTTGTTGATGGCTTAGGTACATATCACTACAGCTAGCAATCAATAAAGTGAGGGAAATAATGATCAACTTACGGTAGGTTTTCATTTCTGTATTATTTTTTTGCACGTGTAGTATGGAGAGTGTTCTAATATTAATTGATGAGTGATCTTTTTCTGCTCAGGGAGAAGGCAGGAACCTGAGGGGGGGATGTTTTTATTCTCCTCCTAAGCCTGCCCTCTCAAGAAGAGAGGGCGTAGGTCACAGTATTGAGGCAGAACATACGCTATTCGACTAATAGCTGCATATATACCCTGTTTATTCTGTTATCCCAATTTCCACTTCTGTTACTTCAATCACTTCAGACATACAGTTATTTTCTACCAGGTTAGTTTTAGTTAGAACCAGATAGGTTAAGGCACTTGCAATAATTGCAGTGAGCACAACCGTTAATAGGGTGTTACAGTGACCACTTACGTCATGAAAGGGTTCTACACCCTCAATAATCGCATTGCTTGCTTTTGTTTTGCCGTTTTCTTCAATTAAATCGTAATGAATAATGTCTCCAACTCGTGGACGTCGGCTCATATTGTTTAAGGATGAAATATGAATAAATACATCGTCTTCTTTATTGTCGCTTTCGGTTCTGATAAAGCCAAAACCCCTGTCGTCTTTCCAGGCTGTGATAGCCCCTGAATATTCTTGTGTAGCCATATAAACCTCTTTCTTCGTTTCTTTATTTCGTCACGCCTGGTCCTTGGTGATAGATATAATCGGCTACAGGCGCACCACCCAGCAGATGCTCGTCAATAATTCGATCTAATTTTTCGCTGGTAACATCATAATACCAGACTCCGTCCGGTTGTACGCAAATAAGAGCGCCTGATTTACAGGTGCCAAAGCAAGTTGCTCTGCTACGTTTCACCCTAAGTGCTCCCTCATTGAGTCCAGATTGTTTGAATTTATCCCTTAACTGGTCATAAATAACCTGGCCTTCTCCGTTTTTTGAACAGCGTTCGCCAACACAAACGATGAGATGTCGATGATATTCCATCATTTTGGGTTTAATAGTATCAGTCATTACAGACCTCCTCAGCGAATGCTTGCCATGTCTGCCTGTATGCTGCCAGCTTAGCAGCACTAAATTCGCCATCTTCTTTGGTTAATAACAACCTAAAAACCAGCTGACCTTTGTTGTCAATAAAATTGACCCCATAGGATTTGCCTCCACGACAGGCGAAATAAGCAGCATCGACTTTGCTCCAGTTGACATGACAATGAAATGCCTCTGTTTCGATATTTAACCAGTCACCCCGCCGCTGAAAGTCCTGTGCCTGTAAAAAAAGTTCACTCACAGCACCTGCTTCGGCACGGAGAATACCGCGTAAGCGTCCCCATTGTTCACAGGATTGTACGACTTCATGCAGCTTTTCAGTTTGAACACGGGCGGCTTTATGCTCGCCTGCGCTTTCCCCGGCTGCTATCGCACTCAGTACCTCACCTACAACTACGCCAAAATAATCTGCAATTTTCTCCAGCGTTAATCCCGGATTATCCTGGACGTATTGTCTTAAGCAAGCGTACCAGCCCTCTAGCCCCATGGATAAAGAAATACCGGCTTGTTCGCCTTCTTTTGCCGCTCCGGTCAGGCGGTCGTATTTATTAGCATAGCCACGCGGGGTAATCATCAGGCCTTGTTTGATAAAGGTCGATGAATTACCAATTAATACCGTGGTCAACATGCCTATATCGCACTCTGCCATCTCATCCAGACGCACCAGCTGGATAGATTGTCTGCGGCGATAGGCTGATTTAACTATGGCAACGGGCGTATCGGGACTGCGATAACGTAAGAGTATTTCTTGTGCTTCGACAATTTGCTGAGTACGACGACCACTCTTAGGGTTATATAAAGCAACCACAAAATCAGCGTTGCCAGCTGCTTCAATTCGCCTGGCAATGACTGGCCAAGGGGTTAATAAATCAGATAAAGAGATAGAGCAGAAATCATGGGTTAATGGTGCGCCTACTAAGGAAGCGCATGCTGATAGCGCGGTACTGCCGGGCACTATTTCCACCTGAATATCATCGCGAGGTGTCCAGCCAGCCTGTAACAAGACCTCATAAGTGGGCCCAGCCATGCCATAAACACCAATATCGCCCGATGAAATCAAGGCGACTGTTTTACCCAGTTTTGCTTGTTCATAGGCCTCTATACAGCGGTCAATTTCTTCGGTCATGCCCTTTTTGACGACTTCTTTGCCGTCGAGTAAGTCTTTGACTAACTTGATATAGGTGGTGTAACCAATCACTACATCAGATTCGGCGATGGCAGCTTTGGCTTTAAAGGACATATGCTCTTCTGAGCCGGGACCAAAACCGACTAAATAAATTTTTCCGTTCATGTGTCTGCTCTCATTCTTGCGATGGAAACCGTGGCATTTTTACCCTCTTCGCCACGGTATTTGTATTTTTCTACGAGTAAATCTGTCATATTGGTGTCGGCAGCTAAAAGTGCAGCGGCTTCGGATACTGAAGGAGTGCCTACATATTTCATCACGATTGCTGATGGGCTAGGGACAGGGACGCTGGCCAGCTTTTCCGCAGGATAAAAGCACAGGGGCAAAGCGTATTTTTTGGCTAATTGTAATAAGGCAACCTCATCCTGTTTTTTATCAATACTGGCCAGTTTCACCACTTGCTCAAGGCTTAAATTAGCAGAAGCCAGAGCCTGAGTTATAGCAGTTTCTACCGTGTTCAGCGGGGTATCTCTATCGCAGCCTAAGCCCAATACTATTGCTGCACCGGCTTGCTTTTGATGGGGGGAAGTACTTTTATCTTGTTGATTTAACATTAATAATTCATCCATTGTTCCTATCAAACACGATGCTGCACCAGCTTTATTCAGGCACTCTGTATACGACTAGGTATTCATCCAGTTGTTGCCAGGTCGCTTCAGGTATATCTTGATTGGTAACCCATAACACGGCTTTGAACTGCTTTAAATCGACATCAGAAAAGTTGTCAAATAAGTGGATGTTTTTGGGTAAAGGGGTGCTACGAGTCCACCAGTTTTTACTCCCGGCTTCCTGTACAAAAGCGATAGGCTCCTCATTGACGACATGTGCGGAAACGCGAGTAATATTGATTTTAGGTGCTTCAACTTGCCAGCCTAGTTCACGGCCTAATATGTCCACAGGAATAGTTTTACCGACATCGGAAGCAGTGGTTAAGACAGGTGTCGCCTGTAATAAATCCGCCAGCATTTGCGCACAGGCATTTGCGCCACCCACATGGCCAGATAAAACAGGAATGACAAACTGAGCGGCATCATCAACAACAATAATACCGGGATCTTCATCTTTGGACTTTAAAAAGGGGGCAACCAGGCGCACGACAGCACCAAGTGATACAAAAAATACAATTTGATCGTAATTTTTAAACAGACTCGCGATTTGTTCACGAAAAGGACCGCTATAAAATCGAGCTGATTGCTTGTTAGTTTCTAGTAATTCGCGAAATTTTTCCGAGACTAAAATATCAGCAACAGGGAGTTTATGGGCAAGTTGAACGACTTGATTAGCACCATGCTTAGTGATGGCAACTAGAACAATTTTAGGGGAGGGCATAATTTTACTGGATTATAAATAAAAAGCATTATAACCCAGTAAAACAGTAGGAAAATAGTAAGTATTATAAATACCTGTTATTAACTGAAGAAACTTAGTACTTTACTTCTTTTTCAATGAATGTTTCGCCATCAATCTCTAACTTGGAAATACCACCTAGAGTTAAGTGCAAGGTACATTCGGCCTTTTTAAAGCTGTATTTATCATCTGATTTAGAAGCGTCCCAGATTAGAGAGACATAAGTTTGATGGTCGGTATCTGTCGATGTCGCATAATAAACCTGTGTTCCCGTATATTTTTTGACAGCTATCGGGCATTTTTTATTTGCCATCGTTTGCATTGCAGCAACGGCCCTGATCATACCTGCCGCTTCTTTTTGTTCACTTGTTTGCTCATCGTTAGAGCCAACCATTAAAAAGCCCAATACAAATACACCAACAATCGCAGCCATTAATTTCTGAGTATTACTCATATTCTATCCTCTTTTATTCTTAGTATAAGGTTTACTTTTTCCGGCAACCGCGGATAAGTTCCCCCCTCATTCTATGGGAATTATGTATCATTAGCAATGATAGATAATTGACTTTTTGTCCTTTTAAACTTAATACATCGTGGACAATACGCTCTTCACTAGACCCGGCCTTTTCGATGAAACAAGACTGGTTTAATAAATTCTTATGTTCTAATAGATCAAGTATATCATCAAGCAAGGGTTTAATCTTTAATAATACTAATGTATCAAAATCATTGAGCATATTTTCAATCATTTTAATGCCATATCCTGCAGGAATAATCGCAACGGTATCATCTGTATCGGCTAAAGGCATTTTTGCGCACGCTGCTGCCGCATTAAATGAACTGACTCCGGCAATGGTTTCTATTTGCAGCTTAGCATCCAGAGCCGCCACTGTTTTAGCCAGATGCTGGAAAGTGGAATAGCTTGAAGCATCCCCTTCGACTAAAAAAACCACATCACGTCCTGCCTGTAATTTTGAGACAACTGCTTGGGCGGCTTGTAACCAGTATTTGACTAATATATCCCGGTCATGGGTCATGGGAAAAACAAGTTCCATGCTATTTTCAGGGGGCAATAGGCCGGCCTCTATAGCAATGTTCAGCGCATAACTCTTGCCCTGCTTTTTTCTGACTGGATAACTCCAGTCAGCCCCTGAATGTAATAACGCCCAAGCCTTACGAGTAATTAACCCCGGGTCACCTGGCCCTAAAGAGACTCCATATAAAATACCAGTCATTTTTAAGTTTCCTGTTGTG
>JAUXBW010000145.1 GCA_030619185.1 Methyloprofundus sp. | reverse complement strand
TTAGGGGGTAAGATAGATATTAGTAATGCACCAACAGGAGGTGCATGTATTTCTATTATATTACCTCTCGTAAGTGACGATTCATATTAATATAAGCAGCTTATTTATGTCTGAACAAAATCAAGAACAATTACTATTGGTAGATGATGACCTCACCTATTGTTCGGTGCTTAAATCGGCATTGGAAAAAAGAGGATTTTCCGTCTCAGTCGCTCATGATGTAGCTAGTGGGCTGGCCTTAGCCGAGCAAATTGAACCTGAATTTGCGGTAATTGATTTACGCATAGGTCATGAATCAGGCCTGGAGTTAGTAAAAAAACTGATTTCACTTGATGATAATACACAGGTGATCATGCTTACCGGGTTTGCAAGTATTGCCACAGCGGTAGAGGCCATTAAGCTAGGTGCTAGACATTATTTGACCAAACCGGCAAATGCAGATGAGATTATGCATGCTCTGCATAAAAATTCCGGGGATAGTTCGGTCGCAATTAATGAAAACCCCCTATCGGTTAAACGCCTGGAATGGGAGCATCTACAAAAAGTGCTGATGGAACATGAGGGAAATATCTCAGCGGCTGCAAGAGCATTAAATATGCACCGCCGTACATTGCAACGAAAGCTGGATAAACGCCCGGTAAGAGTGTAACCCTGATGAGCAACGAAACCGAACACCCTTTCGCCGAATTTATCCGAATTCTGGGCAAAGGAAAAAAAGGCTCCCGCCCCCTAACTCAGAAAGAAGCCTACCATGCCATGCGCATGATACTCGCAGGCGAGGTTGAAGAAATCCAGTTAGGTGCCTTTCTGATGCTAATGCGGGTTAAAGAAGAAACCCCGGAAGAGCTGGCGGGTTTTGTATTGGCAGTGCGTGAAACATTACCTCGTATTGCTGGCAGTGCTGATCTTGATTGGTCAGCCTATGCAGGGAAGCGTCGACACCTGCCGTGGTTTATACTAGCCAGCTTATTATTGGCAGAAAATGGCATTAAAGTACTCATGCATGGTTCGGCTGCTCATTCGGCAAGTCGGTTGTTTGCTCAGGATATGCTCACGCTATTTTCTTTGCCCAGTGCCGAGTCATTTGCAATGGCAGAACAACAGCTACACACCCGGAACTTTGCTTATATTTCCCTGGAGCAATTTTGCCCGGCACTGAATAGAATGATCCACCTACGCAATCTAATGGGCTTACGTACCCCGGTGCATACTCTGGTACGTCTGATTAACCCCTTTAATGCAGCCTATAGTATGCAGGGCATCTTTCACCCTGGCTATCGTCCTGTGCATCAGGAAGCAGCATTATTATTAAATCAGGCGCATATGACAGTCATCAAAGGAGAAGGAGGAGAGACAGAGCGTAACCCCGATATGCAATGTTTAGCGCAAAGTGTACATGAAGGTGTTTTATCGGAAGAGGTTTGGCCTGCCCTATTCCCCCGCCGCCATGTCAAACCAGAAACTCTAGACCCTAGGCAGTTAATACAAGTATGGCGTGGTGAAATACAGGATGAATTTGCTGAGGCGAGTATTATTGGTACGACGGCGGTTGCTTTAAAGTTGCTAGCCAGGGCAGACTCTCAAGCAAGTGCACAGCAATTAGCGACTGAGTACTGGCACCAGCGCAATAAAAACAGCTATTAAATTCGAGCTTTAAAAAAGTATCATGCATCATTCAGGTTGTTTATTGATGATAAAAACGCGGAATACCGTTAATATTAGTTTTATCCATATGCAGATATTCTAGGCCTAATAAAGTCCCCCCGTTTTCATCGTGCTCGAACCAGACAACCCGACTTTCTCCATATAAGTGTAATTTATCAAATTTAAATTCAACCTGCATATTCATCTGTAAATCTACATGCTCAGGAATACGAATCATTAAGCCATCAACCGATACATTACGTGTCATAAAGTCGTAAAATTTCTCAGCGATAAGAATTTGCCCGGGCGCTGCCATGCTTTTTCGGTAAGCCTTTCTTTTATAGAGCAGGTTTTCTGCGTCATAAGAAATCTGCTTAAATTCCATACCAATCAGGATACGCTTATCATCCATATCTACTCTGACAATCTCGGCTTCTCCTGCCAGGTTTAATTTTTCTATATAAATATCAACCAGACTTGATTGTCTTAGCAACAAAAAAACATCGCGTTCATCCACTATATCGGCAGAAGGGTCAATAGCCACCAGAACCCCAGAAATGGATAGGTTTTTCACCTGCATTTCATGCTCTATGCCGCCAATAAATAACAAACCGTTAAGCGAAATTTTTTTTCGATAGTATTGTCTGGAATTAGGCATTATTATTAAATTTTATTAGTTGCATCATACAAACATATTATTCTATGATTTAGTGTGTTGTGCACAACCCGAATTCTTTTTTAGAACAGAGTCTATATTAAACTAAAAATACGCTTGTTTGCCATTTTCTTGCAAATTCTTTGCCAATACGCCGTCACTCTCTAGCCATGCCTTTGTTCAGTACACTCAAACTCCGTACCAGTCAGATCACACCCGTAATATTTTTACTATTGCTAGGTGCGTGTACTGCCTCTCAATACCCAGAATATCTGTGCAATTTTTCGGGAAAAAGATGACTGGTATGATTACACTCAAAATACCTATGATAAATGGGGGGTGCCGGTACATGTGCAAATGGCCATTATTTATCAAGAATCACGCTTTGTTGCCGATGCACAGCCACCTAGACCCTGGCTATTAGGCTTTATCCCCTGGTTTAGAAATAGCTCAGCCTACGGCTACCCACAAGCACAGGATGGCACCTGGGACTGGTATATTGATGAGGCCGGTAGCTGGTCTGCAGATCGTGAAGACTTTGAAGATGCCAGTGATTTTGTGGGCTGGTACTGCACTGTGAGTTATAAAAAACTGGGTATTTCAAAGTGGGATACAGCCAATCAGTACCTCGCGTATCATGAAGGGCACACTGGTTATAAACGTAAATCCTACTTGAAAAAGCGTTGGTTACTTAAGGTTTCCAAAAAAGTAGCACGTCAGGGCAATATTTACAACCAACAATTAAAAGCGTGTAAAGAAGAATTAGAAAGCTCTGGGTGGTTTTTTTGGTAAAATGCATGGCTTAAAAAATTTATGGAGTTACTTATGGGCAAAACCCAACTCGTTATTCTCGTTATATTCATTTTATTATTGATAGGTTATTTTATGTTTACCAAACCAGATCCCGAACTTGCAGGCAATAACATACAGACAGGTGAGGCATTTTTAGCTGAAAATGCGCAAAAAGAAGGTGTTATCACTACGGCAAGTGGCTTGCAATATATTATCTTGACAGCGGGCGAAGGTGAAAAACCGACCGCTAGCTCTAATGTCACTGTTCATTATCAGGGTACTACGCTGGATGGTAAAGAATTCGACAGTTCATATAGTCGTAATGCACCCGCTACCTTTCCTTTAAATCGCGTTATTGCCGGGTGGACCGAAGGTGTACAACTTATGCCTATCGGTGCTAAATACCGTTTCTTTATTCACCCTGATTTAGGCTATGGTGCAAAGGGTGCTGGCGCGGCTATCGGCCCTAATGAAACACTTATATTCGAGGTCGAGTTACTCAGTATTCAATAATATTAAATAAGCAGTGTAGGAGCGGTCTTTAGCCGCGAATGTTGCTGGGCACCTATTGATTCTGTCTGAGTAGCGGTGTGTTTAATATGCTTGAGAACAAGGCGAAGATCGCGGTTAATAGCAAGCTGTTGACAAGATTCTCAACGATCTATCGAGTATTTTAGATGCGCAGATACCCATTATCCTAGAAAAATCAGTTGAGCGCGGAATTATAGTGCAAGCTATTGGTTTCACAGTGCTTTCAAAAAATCATAGCTTCACCCGTAGGTTAAGTGGGTATTTTTGGGAAGTGTTGTGGAATCAAGAGCTTGTGCTAGAAACCGTGAGCAACTGATTTTTCTAGGATTATGAATTAATAGAGGTGCCCTGCTAATCTTCGCGGCTAAAGACCGCTCCTACAGGTTATTTATGACTCCATGATAAAATTGAATTAGTTGACACACTAACACTTTGCTCAGCTAATCTTTCTAAACCATTACACACAAAACCTGATGACCGATTTTAATTTTTTTGCCACCACGCCCAAAGCCATGGAAGATATCCTGGTCACCGAATTAAAACAGCTAGGTGCTAAAAACGTTAAAGCGGCTCTTGCAGGTGCTTATTTTGAAGGCCCATTAGAGATAGCATATCGTGTCTGTCTATGGTCAAGGATCGCTAATAGGGTACTGTTAGCACTGAGCAGTTTTGAGGTCACCAGCCAGGAAGATTTATATGAGGGTATCTATAAAATAAACTGGTTTGAACATATGACACCCGACGATAGCTTTGCTGTTTCTTTTAATGCTAAAGGATCCAAAGCGATCAATAACACCCACTTTGGTGCGATTAAAGTCAAAGATGCGGTGGTTGATCAGATGCGTAAGAAATTTAATAAACGCCCTGATATCAATACCACCCAGCCCAATATCCGGATTAATGTCTATTTACAGAATGAACAGGCAACACTTAGTTTAGACCTGTCAGGTGAAAGTTTGCATCGTCGAGGTTATCGAGATATCAGTATTACCGCCCCCATTAAGGAAAATCTGGCTGCTGCCATTCTCTATCGTAGTCAATGGCTGGATATTGCCCAGCAAGGAGGTAGTTTGATGGATCCCATGTGCGGTTCAGGTACTTTACTGATCGAAGCGGCAATGATTGCCGGTGATTATGCACCCGGCCTACAGCAGAAACAATTCGGTTTTTTACGCTGGAAAAAACATGATGCAGCATTATGGCAATCCTTGATTGATGAAGCCACAGAACGTAAACGAGTAGGCTTAGAAAAAATCCCCACCATTGTTGGCTTTGATCAGAGCCGCCGTGCAATCAATGCGGCTTTATTACATATTGAGAATGCCGGATTACAAAACTATATACACGTAGAACGACGTGATATCGTTGATGCAACAGCGGCAGAAAGCTGGAAAACCGGATTAGTCGTGTGCAACCCGCCTTATGGTGAACGCTTAGGTAATACTGAAGAAACCGCACAACTCTATCGCAGCTTTGGCACGGTATTAAAAAAACAATTTACTCACTGGCAAGCGGCGATGATCATTAGTGATCCCGAACTTGGCTTCCGTTTAGGCATACGCTCAAAAAAACCGATCACTCTGTTTAACGGCCCCTTAGAGTGTAAATTATTACGCTTTGCTATTGAAGAGCAGAACTACTTCACGCCTAAAGCAAAATCACAACAAGAGCGTATAGAGCAAATCAAGGCTGATGAGACGGTTGTCGACCCCAATGCAGGCATGTTTGCCAATCGCTTGCAAAAAAACATTAAAAAAATGGCCAAATGGCTGAAACGACAGGATATCCATTGCTACCGGGTTTATGATGCCGATTTACCTGAATATGCCATTGCCATTGATGTTTATCAAGGCGCAAAAACTTGGCTTAATGTGCAGGAGTACCAGGCACCTAAAACCATTTCTCAGGAAAAGGCACTGTTACGCTTAAGTTCTGCAGTGAATGAAATTGCCAGAGTTTTTGCACTACCTAAGGAGCAAATCTATTTAAAAACCCGGAGTAAGCAAAAAGGCGTAGACCAATACGAAAAGCTGGCAAATCTTGGCAACTTCCAGACCATTGAAGAACACGGCGCGTTCTTGTATGTTAATTTTACAGACTATTTAGATACCGGACTTTTTCTTGACCACCGCCCTATGCGCCTAAAAATTCAGCAGCAGGCTCAAAATAAACACGTCTTAAACCTGTTCGCCTATACCGGTACTGCTTCAGTACATGCAGCGATAGGCGGGGCAAGCTCGACCACCACGGTGGACATGTCTAATACCTATTTAGACT
>JAUXBW010000029.1 GCA_030619185.1 Methyloprofundus sp. | reverse complement strand
CTACCGATTTGGTAATAAAGATAAAGATGTGTTTTTCAGGTAGCGTCCTGAGTCGGGACTGACCGATGTCCGTTACGCTAATACGGGCAGTATTGCGGGAGCGTCTACGATAAGCCGTTTTGGTTTTGATGTAGCCGGTATTTTTGGCCCTTGGTCTTTTCAAAGTGAATATATACACACCCGAGTAGGCCGGGAAAGTGGCTATACCAATGTCGATTTTGGCGGCTGGTACGCTTTTGTCAGCTGGTTTGCGACAGGAGAAAGCAGGAAGTACCGTAAAAACGGTGTATTTGGTTCAACTACGCCATTACACGCTTATGGTGCATGGGAAATGGCCTTAAGGTATAGCAATATCAATCTTAATGATGCCGATATTCACGGAGGGGAAGAGCATGATATAACGCTAGGCGTGAACTGGTATATTCATCAACAACTGCGTTTAATGTTTAACTATATATATGTCGTGACCGACTCAAACGCGAACGATAATGGGGGCGTCATAGGCAATGATCGTCCGCATATCATACAAATGCGTTTGCAAGCTAACTTTTAAGACGTGAATAACTCCTGTATTCCGTTGGCTCCCTACAGGCTGTATGATAACAAACTTGTGTTATTGAACCCCAAGCTGTTTTTGTAGTTTTATTAACGTTGTCTCAAGCTCCTGATCGGCATAAGCTAAGGCATCAAACTTCCCCCAAATCGGAGCAGGCCAGGCCTTATCTGTTTTATATCTGACCACATGATGAATATGCAGTTGCGGCACTATATTGCCCAAGGCCGCAATATTCATTTTATCGGCTTGATAAAGCGTTGCCAGTTGCTCTGAAATATAACAGGATTCATGCATTAATTGCTGCTGATCATCAGTAGAAAGCTGATGTATCTCGCTAATGTTTTCCCGTTCAGGAACCAGTATCAACCAGGGAAACTGGTTATCATTCATCAATAAAACACGGCAAAGCTCAAAGCGACCGAGTTCGATACAATCTTTTTTAAGGGTAGGGTGTAGGGTAAAGGACATAAAAGCAGAATGGGGCTTGAGTTTTATAGTTAAAACAGTGTAACGTTAGCGACAAATAATAACAATAATAAAAGCCCTTATGACCACTCTATCTGCTAGCCCTGCCCAAGGCAATGCACCGCTTGCCGTTTCCTTTAAGCTATTACTGGCTTTATATGCCATTATCCCCTTATGCCTGATTTTGCAACTAACAGACAGCTATGTTTTGCAGGGTACTTTATTGCAATATCTACCGAGCAGTCCGAGCCACTTTATCTTATTTCAACTGTTATTTGGTACGCCGCATATTCTTGCCAGTGCCGTGTTATTAAGCACTAACCAGGATTATTTTGGCTTTTATCGGAAAAAAATTATTATTATGACTCTGGCTATCATGGTGTTTTTCGCATTGGCCAGTCAGTTGCTGTCATATTATGTACTTTATATTATGGTGGCATCATGGACCGTTTATCATGTCTTAAAGCAGCAACATGGAGTGGGGCGGGGTGTCTATCAATTACCTAACTGGGCGTTTTATTTGTTATTGTGGTTAAGTATAGGCGCGGGAATTTGCGTTTATATGGGCATTTTTCTAAAAAATACTTTAACGGTGCAACAGGCAGAATGGGTTAAGCAGGCGGCAAGTGGCCTGATTATATGTCTATTACTGGGTACATTCTGGTGCCAGCGTTATGTAAAGACACGCTTCGGAGTACTGTTTATGTGGGCGAATTCCATATTAATAGTCGCAAGTTTTTATTTTTATCTACAACAGTACTATTTTCTCGCAATACTAGTTCCTCGCCTGGTACATGATGCAACGGCCTATATTTTTTATGTGACGCATGATGTGAATAAGCATAAGGGACATCCGCAGAATTTTTTATATCGCTGGGCGGAGAAAATAAAGCTGAATATTTTTGTCGTGTTGCCTTTACTTTCTTTTGCCTTGACCTTTCTTTTACAAGAGTACGGTGATCAGTGGGTTGATATGTTGACTCGATTTTTTATTGGTATGGAGTTCAGGCAGGTGGTTAGCGTTGGATTGATTGGTTATTTTTCATTGATGCATTATTACACGGAGGCCTTTACCTGGAAGTATGGCTCGCCCTATCGGAAGTATATTCGCTTTAAGTCATAAGTGGGGCTGGATTCTTCGGGTGGCGTTACCCCGTATGTTTTATTTTTCACAGATGCCACCTTTGCAACCGCAGTTTTTACCACAGCCTAATCCTTCTTCTTTCATGGCACCAAGCTCAGGGTGTTTGGCTGCGTATTCTCTGGCTATTTGCTGGATATAGATCCAGGCGAGCATGAGCCCAAAGATAACGGCCATCGCAATAATAAAATTTAGCATTGATTTTCTCCGTACTTTTGGTTTTTTTGTAGACCTTAACGGTTATACAGCCTGCTTTATGCAGTTGCTCCACCAAGACCGGCAAAGCCCATAAACGTCAGCGATAAAATGCCTGCCAGCATCATGCTTAAAGCAGCGGCCTGGGTGATGTTGGGTAAATTAGACAATTCCAGTTTTTCTCTGATCCCTGCCATTAAGACGATAGCTAAGCCAAAGCCTGCGCCAGCACCTAAGCTGAATGATACCGATTGTAAAAAGTCATACTCACGCGAGGTCTGAAATAAGGCTACTCCTAAAATTGCACAATTGGTGGTGATTAAAGGCAGAAAAATTCCCAGAGCTCTAAATAGTGCTGGACTAAATTTCTTTAATACCATTTCTACCAATTGCACTGATGATGCAATTAGAGCGATGTAACTGATAAGGCGTAGAAACTCTAGGTCAAAGGCTGTGAGTACCTGATTAATGCCATAGGCACAGGTCGAACTAACAAACATGACAAAGGTAGTCGCCAGGCTCATATTAAATGCGGTATCACGCTTAGCCGAGACACCGACAAAGGGACATAGACCTAAAAACATGGCCAGTACAAAGTTGTTAATGAGAAAGGCACTGAGAAAAATGTAGCTGAGAGATTCTGGGTTCAAAATAAACCACCTTGTCTAAATAGGATGCTTAGGAACGTGCACGAAATAACTTAGTCAACTTGCTTGTATTTATGCTCGTCTTCTGCGTTATAGAAATAGTTGCGTAGCCAGCTATGCGTCTATTTCTACGCCTTGAATACGAACATAAATCCTACGCCAGTTGCCCAACTTATTCCGTGCGCGTTCCTTGTGATTGTACAGGTTTTATTTGATTAATGAGATTTGAATGTTTAATAGCGATTAAACAAGGGTGTGCGGGGGAATCTAGGGGGCTGAAGAAGGGTAATGAAAGCTGTTGTAGCGAAGGTGAAAAAAGCAGTTTATCCCAGCTCCAGAGAATTACAGGCTAAAAAAAACCGCCGTGCAAAAAATGCATCGGCGGTTTTTAAATAGCGAGCTGCGCTACAGGAAGCATGATTACTTTCCTGTTACAACCTCTGTGGTATTAGCAGTCGAGTGACGACTAATCTACCAGCTTTTTGAAAGTAGAGCCGTCAACGGAAATATCACCCATCAGCCCTTTTTGACCATAGACGAAAACTGTAGTGGTAGCTCCCATTGTTTTAGTATCAAAACCACCGTGGGCTCCCTTCTTGCCAACTGCTGCAGAAAAATTGCCACCTATCTGCCAGTTACGGTTTCCCTTGCGGAATTCAGCCAAGGCTTTAGCATCGTTGAAAATTAGCAAAAGAGAGTATTTCTCAGCACCTGCTAACAGACCCGCTTTAAACGCACTGATTCGGTAGTACTCCACTGATCTGCCGTTTATTTGCATGGCACAGGTTCCGCCTTCTCCACCAAAAACAAAACCAGCTTTAGTGATCGTTGGGCATATCAGTACGCCCTGAGCAGTTTGAACTATTTGACGAGCGTTGGTCGCTTCGTCATAAAACCTATCCAGTGACACATCAATGTCAGTCTCCAGCATGGTTCGGTCGCCCGCATCCTTCTGTGGAGCAGATGCGCAACCACTAAGGACTGCAACAAAAGCACCGACAGCAATTGTAGATGCAATTTTTGAAAAAGAAAAAGCTTTTTTAAAATTCATTATGTAAATTCTCCTGAGTGTTAAATGTTGATAGTTTTCAACTAGCAATGAAACGTATTTCCTAATCCATAGTTGCATTAGGAAAATATTTTCTATGGTAATTGAAAAATATAGCCCATGTTTCCATTTCTCTTGTTATGTGTCAAGACTTTTTTGTAACGTTCTGGTAATACAGTATTTCATTATTATTTGGCCTCATGCAATAAACATGATGGCAGGATGACAAAGAATTAATGCGTTGTTTTAAGTTGTTGATTTACAGGGGGGTATATTTACCTGGTTTTGTGGTGCAATATTGAAAATAATCTGGTGCAGTACTGAATTATAACTCTGAGCCTGCCTGGGTTTTTAAGCTGCTATTAGTCGCAGTCATTGTCTATTTAGCCGCGAATAGGCAGGCACATGTTTAAGCTCGCGGCTAAAGACCGCTCCTACCCAACATATCGTTAAATATCACCTACCGAATAATCCACTACTTTGGGTTGTTGTCTGCCTCTAAAGACAGTAAATATATAATATAAATCAAGGTATTAGGTTGTTTATAGATGCCGGGCTGTTGCTAATCAGTGACATTCTAACATCGCACAGATGCTTTCATTATCCTAAAAACATCAGCTGCAGTGAACGGCATGATATTTGCTTTATTAAAAAATAATGACATTTCCCCTCCCTTAACTATTTCATATCAGCTGGATATAGCAAACATCAAAAAATCATCTCGCACAACAATGTGAGAAACAAACCGACAAAAGGAGAAAAATTATAAAAACAGGACAATTACACCGATACACCATAAGCCTGAGCGCAGCAATATGGACACTTTTGAGCATTTTTACAGTGATGGCAGCACAAGCTCAGGAAATGGTACCGTTGCCAGCGAATGAATCTTCTCAGAAGCAACAAGACCCACTTACCCAGGAGATGACACTTAAGGCTATCCAGTCTCGACTCAAAATAGCCAAAGAAAAAGCCTCAATAACCCCTGAGGAAGGTAATAATGCGATGATCAAAAGACATGCTCAGTGGCAGAGAGTTACTGAGCTGTTAGAGATGGAGATAACCCGGGTTGAATCAGAACAACATACACTCACTCCCGAGTCCATTGATATCCCCCCCGACTCCCCACCTTTCTCTATCAATTATTTAGATCATGTCCGTCAAAAATATCGTAGCTTTAATACGTCCTATGCGTTAATAGAGCAGGAAATAAAAGCAGTACAACATCGAATAAAGATGAACCAAAAAGCTTATACCGATAGCGCACGCATACTCCATAAACTCAATGAAGAGGGTGCGACGGTAGAGGAAAAACTCAATGCAAAGCTAGCTTTTCAGGTTGCTAAAGAAGTATATATTGCTTCCCGGCTAGATGCTCGTTTGACTAATAATAAACTTAAATTAGCTCGACGAAATATCGACCGCTGGTCTAAATGGTTGCCAAAAGTTGAAAGCCAGGTGGTTTTTTCAATGGATGATTACAACAAATACTTGGGTAGTATCACAGACAGAGAAAAAGAACTAAAGAATGCTTTAATCTTTATCCAGAAAGCGATTAAAAGAGAGCACCATAAAACCAAGGAACAGCAAATTTACGTACAACGCCTTGAGTCGTTGCGTGACCTATTGAACGAGTCCATTGCCTATCTCCCTAAAGAGCGAACCATATGGGAAGAACGGCGGGCACTCTATCTTAGCCAGTTTGATGTGCAAAAGATTATTAACAGCAAGCAGCAAGCCCTACTTGAGCAAGAAGAACTGGATAAACTTGTTCAAGTCAAGGAGTTGCGTACTGAAGGACAAAAAGGCATTGCTAATGTTAGTGAATTACCAGGGGAGAAGGCTCATAAAAAAGAAATTGCGCTGGAAAAAACCATTTTGTTTAATCAGGAGTTGGCATTCAAAAGCCTGCGTTCATTAAGCCAACTTCTTAACACTTATTTGGCAGATTTGGAAACCATTCAACATACTCGTCAATTATTCTATTTTAAGGAGAAACTGGTAAATACTTTTAATGCGTTGTGGTCATTTGAAATAGCGGTAGTACATGACCAAATGATTACAGTAAGAAAAGTCTTCATGGCGATTGTTTTTTTTGCTGTTGCCGTCTATCTGACACGGCTTGTATTCTTAAAATTATTATTTAATATGTTACTGAAGGTGCGCATAAGTGAAGGGGCTGCCTTTATGATTTCTCACCTTCTCTACTACTTGCTATTGTTTATATTGCTATTTGTAGCCATCTCCAGTGCTGGTATTCCCCTCGCTGTTTTTGCTCTCTTCGGGGGGGCATTGGCGATTGCTGCTGGTATTGGCTCGCAAAAAATCCTCAATAATTTTTTGAGTGGCATTATTCTTCTTATTGAGCGTTCTATACAGGTCGGCGACATGGTTGAGGTCGATAAAACACAGGGACTAGTAAAAAGAATTGGCTTAAGGAATGTTCAAATTACAACTTTTTCCAACACTGACATGCTGGTTCCTAACAGTAAATTTCTTGAAGAGAATGTGGTTAACTGGACTCTAGAGAGCGATATTATCAAAGCTGATATTTCGGTTAAAGTGGGCTTCGATGTTGACATTAACAAAGTGATCAATTTGCTTACCAAAATCGCAATTGATCACCCAAAAGTATTGCCCGAGAAGAGTCCTAAAGCCTATCTTGAGGAGTTTAATGCTGATAATGGTTACCTGCTTTTTAAACTTTACTATTGGTTGCGGGTGCCAAATCCTGAGGAAAAACTATCGATAGAAAGTGATTTGAGAATAGGCATTCTCAGTTGCCTGGGTGAGCATGGTATAGCATTAGCTTCACCAACTCTAGGGGTTGTACTAAATACTGAGTAAATAACATCCTGCTCAGAATTTATAACTATTTGCTATCGTAAACCAACGGGAACTGGTTTGGTTTAGGTCATCTTTTTTCTTGATGACTCCCCCATCTATCCCTACCACAGCAACTTTGAATGAACTTTATGATATACTTTTTCATTGAGATTGCCTTAGTTGATGCGCGTCTTAACACCTTTCAATTTTTAATCCAGTATGATCAACGCCCATTACGCAGTTAAGCCGACGCGCAATACATAAATCAATAAAATCACAGGGACAAAGGACAAGGTATGACTGTAAAAACCATCATATTAGCCGCTGGGCAGGGTACGCGCATGCGTTCTGCACAGCCAAAAGTATTACATAAGCTTGCTAATCGTAGTCTATTACAACATGTATATGATACGAGTAAGCGGATTGATGGCAATGAAATTATCATTATTTATGGCCATGGCGGTGAGCGAGTTAAACAAACATTGTCCAGGCTTGATGTGCAATGGATTGAGCAAAAGGAACAATTGGGTACAGGTCATGCTGTACTGCAGGCTGATAGTTTGATGGAAAATGAAGATACCGTACTTATTTTATATGGTGATGTGCCTTTATTAAGTAAGCAGTCTATTGATAGTTTGCTTGCAAATGTTAGCCAGCAAACTATAGCACTATTAACGGTTAACCTTGATGACCCAACGGGTTATGGACGCATCATACGTGATACCTCAGGCAGTGTGCTAAAAATAGTCGAACAAAAAGATGCAACGCAGCAAGAACTACAGATTAACGAAGTCAATACCGGGATCCTCGCAGTCAGAGGTGAACAATTAAAAAGCTGGGTTAGGCGACTGGATAATAGCAACGCACAACAGGAATTTTACCTGACTGATGTGATAGAAATGGCTGTGAATGATGGCGTGAAAGTAAAAACCAGTCAGCCAGAAACAATAGATGAAGTGTTAGGCATCAATAATCGCAAACAACTTAGCCATCTTGAACGAGTGTACCAAAGTAGCCAGGCTGACAGGTTGATGGAGGTAGGGGTTACTTTGCTAGACCCTGCGAGAGTTGACTGTCGTGGCACATTCACTGCACTAGGGCAAGATATATCGGTGGATATCAATGTTATTTTTGAAGGGGATAACAGTATCGGTAATAATGTCATCATTGGTGCAAATAGCATCATAAATAATTCAATTATTGCCGATGATGTTGAAATTTTAGCCAACTGTATTATAGATAATGCTGTTGTTGGTGCAGGAAGCAGGATAGGTCCTTTTGCAAGATTACGCCCACAGGCAGAGCTATCTGAGCAGGTGCATATAGGTAACTTTGTGGAAATAAAAAAATCAACTGTCGCTAAAGGTAGCAAAATAAATCACTTAAGCTATATAGGGGATGCAACGATAGGTAGCAAGGTTAATATCGGTGCGGGTACGATTACCTGTAATTATGATGGTGTTAATAAGTTCCGTACAGTTATAGAAGACGGCGCATTTATTGGCTCGGATACACAGCTTATAGCACCGGTAACAGTAGGTAAAAATGCAACTATTGGGGCCGGTTCAACCATCACCAAAAATACCCCGGATGAACAACTAACCTTAACGAGATCCCGACAAATGAGTATTCAAAGCTGGCAAAGACCGGTAAAAAAGGAGCAATAATATGTGTGGCATAGTCGGTGGAATTGCACAAAGAAATGTTGTCCCCATTTTAATTGAGGGTTTAAAGCGGCTGGAATATCGCGGATACGATTCAGCAGGCTTAGCTGTCGTTGCCGATAACAAAATTCATCGGCAACGACAAATTGGCAAAGTTAAAGGCCTGGAAGACTTACTGGCCGCAGAACCCTTTACTGGAAATATAGGTATTGCTCATACTCGCTGGGCTACGCATGGAAAACCTAGCACTCAGAATGCTCATCCGCATGTGTGTAATAAAAAAGTGGCTGTGGTACATAATGGCATTATTGAAAATCACCAGGAATTACGTGACAAGCAAAAAGAGCAAGGCTATCAGTTTAGTTCAGAAACTGATACTGAAGTTATCGCACATCAGGTTTATCATGAACTGGAGCAAACGGATAGTTTGGTACAGGCAGTCAAAAATACGCTTAAACTTCTGGAGGGTGCTTATGCATTAGGCGTATTAAGTAGAGATGATGAAAATACGCTGGTTACTTGCCGCAAAGGAAGCCCCTTAGTAATTGGTGTGGGTATAGGGGAGTACTTTATCGCCTCGGATGTCGCGGCATTGTTACCCGTTACTCAGCGCTTTATCTTTTTAGAAGAGGGCGACGTAGCTGAGCTAAAAATTGATAGTCTGGTTATTTATGATCAGCAAGATCGCATTGTTGAGCGCCCAGTCAAAGAAAGTAGTCTCACTGCTGATGCAGTTGATAAAGGCGAATATCGCCACTATATGCTCAAAGAAATTTACGAACAACCTCATGCTATTACGGAAACTCTGGAGAGCCGGTTTGTAGATAATAAATTACAAGATTATGCTTTTGGGCATAATGCTGCAGGAATATTTGATAAAATCAAAGCCGTGCAGATATTAGCCTGTGGAACCAGTTTTCATTCAGGGTTAGTGGCACAATACTGGTTTGAAAAATTAGCCCGGATTCCTTGCCGGGTCGAAGTTGCCAGTGAGTTTCGCTACCGCAAACCCGTATTATCAGAAGATACATTAATTGTAACCATCTCGCAATCAGGAGAAACGGCTGATACTCTTGCTGCGCTTATAGAAGCAAAAAGACTGGGTGCAAAATATGCGCTGAGTATTTGTAATGTACCGGAAAGCTCCCTGGTCAGAGAGTCAGATTTAGTGTTAATGACCCGGGCTGGTCCAGAAATTGGTGTCGCATCAACCAAGGCGTTTACGACACAACTAGTTTCCCTCCTATTATTGGTCATAGCCTTAGGAAGACGGTTTTCATTAAGCGCAGAAACCGAGCAGGAGATTACGGCAGAACTGTTTAAATTACCGCGTATCATTGAGGACGTTTTGCAGATTGATGATGAAATCAAGGTCTTATCTGAACAGTTTGCTGAAAAAAATCATGCCTTATTTTTGGGTAGAGGTACACATTACCCTATTGCAATGGAAGGAGCATTAAAGCTAAAAGAAATTTCCTATATTCATGCAGAAGCCTATCCGGCAGGCGAGTTGAAGCACGGGCCATTAGCATTGATAGACGCTGAAATGCCAGTGGTTACGGTTGCCCCAAATAATAGTTTATTAGAAAAATTAAAGTCAAATATTCAAGAAGTCAGTGCCAGGGGCGGACAATTAATCGTCTTTCTGGATGAATCAATTGTCACAGAAGCTGATGAAAATGTACAACTTGTCAGAATTCCCAAGGTTAATAACTTTATTGCGCCGATTGTTTACGTTATTCCACTACAACTGCTTGCCTATCATGTTGCCATTCTAAAAGGTACGGATGTAGATCAGCCACGAAATTTAGCAAAATCTGTGACGGTTGAATAGTCCTGATTCCAGCACAGGGTAGTAGATTTAATGACCTTACTTTTACACTCTAAGTTTTGACTCAATACAATGTAATATGTTAAAAGTAATCTAATTTTTCTAGTGGCATTTGCATACTTAGGGAGCTGGAAAATATACCTGTAAACCCAATCAATCGTACATTTAACACAGATAAAATGAATAGCGCACAAAGAATAAAAACAAAAGCGGCTGGCGTAGGTTACTTTATTAACCGTATTCAGACTTTATTTGTTGGCATGTTAAGAATATGGACGATTCCCATCGTTCTGATGTTAAGTGTCGCATCGGGGTTTACTACATTTTATGGAATGTCGCATTTCATAACCCCGTGGATCGCCCTGGTTATTACAATAGCGATTCAATCCATCGTTATTATCTGCTCACTGGAGCTTGCAGGTATACACTGGAAAGCAAATCGTAGCCGCTATTTTTCAGTGTTATGCTCATTATTGATTGCCTTACTGGCCTCTGTTTCTTTTTCGTATTTTAAGTTTTACGAGATCTCCGAGAAAGGCAGTATTCATATCGAGCGTTTAAACCATATCAGAACGGATTTAAAAACCTATCTCAATCAGGTTTTGCCCTTTAAAAGTAAATTACTGGCACAAAAACGTGCAGATCTTGAATATGCATCCAAGGAAGTTTCCCTGGCTTATTTTGGAACTCACCCCGATATCAATCCGGGATACAGAAATCAAGTCGGGGAGGGGCCATTCTGGCAGCGTTATAATGATGTTTATTTAGCCAAAAAACAGTCTTTATCCGAATTGGAAATTGAGTTTTTTGCCCTGGATCAAAGTGTGCAGAAAATGCAATCTAAGCTAGCGGAGCTGGATGTGGCTGATAATCTTGAAGTTGCTTATTATGCGTTGCTGGCCAGTTATCGCGATGTGCAGTTAAATGTTAATCGTTTATCCAGTGAGTTTGGTCAATCATTGCCAGAGCCACCGTTATTGTTAACCTATAAGCAATTTACCGAGGATGTGCAGCCGAGTTTGGCGATGTGGGACAGGTTTTCATTATTTGCTTTTGGCTGTGCGGCCATGGTTGATTTTTTTACTGTTTTGCTCTCATATCGCCTGGAATTCACCGCACCAGGCCCTTTGACTTTAGATGAAGAAGAGCTTGTTTTTGAATGCCTGAGGCAGTTTACTCAGTTTCGCATTAACGAAAATGATGAGCTGGAAATGATCATTGAGAAGACGGATATGGAGAGGGCGCGGCGTTATTCTGATTGGTCGAGAATGTTTGCGGTTGGTTTGCTATTAAGTCGTGGATTCTTGAGAAAAATAGACCATAGAACAGTCGAGTTTGCCCCCAATTTATACCCTTTAATTGCTGCCAAAATGGGGGATAAGATTACCAGGTTACGTGCACAGGCTAAACTTGCTAATCAGATGAGTAGACATGAATAGTTCAGCTACTGAAATAGAACAATGGTTAATAGGCAGTGACCTGGAAAATGAGCAGGAGCAGAGCCCTGAGGTGTGGGATGTTCATTTTGATGAAGAACGGCAACTGGTTTTTAGTGATTTTGGGCCGTATCAGAAGCTGTATTTGCGCCCCAAAAACTTTATTAAGCGCTTTTATCATACACTTTACCCGCTAGATGTTGAGAATTGGCTGATTAGTGATCAGGTTCAACTGTATGATAGTTTTTGTACCATAGATACTCAGTTGGATATACGTTTTCAGGCAACATTAGAATACGCTGAAAGGCAGATGGAAATTTTGCCTGAAATAAACGAGTACATCAAAACCACCTATCACAAGGCAATTAGCGAGCAAATCACCAGGAATTTACTTAATTTACAAGATGATTCGTGGGTACGCATGGGGCTGGGTGATATAGAAAAAGCCATTGAACTGGCAGTGAATGAGTTGCTTGTGCTGGAGTATATTCAAGCACAAACGCGTTGCACTATCCG
>JAUXBW010000141.1 GCA_030619185.1 Methyloprofundus sp. | reverse complement strand
TACCTTTGCTGTCTGAGTCTGTGCCATTCAGAGTTTCACTGCTGTTTGACCAGATATTGGTCGCTAAATCTTCATGATTCCAGGCAACACCACTACCAAGTACACCTATTATTATATCTGGTGATCCAGGCGTGGTTGCCCAGGCTTGAGGTGCATCAATATCTGCATCTATGGTGCCAATGCTAGCATTTACTTCTTGTCCGGAATTATGTAATCCCCATAACTTTGCGAAATGTGTATCATTAGGTGTTACTGCATCAGTGGTATAGATATAGTCGGGTTCAGCATAAATAACATTGGGGTTTTTTTTATATTTTTGAACGGTAGCATTAACCGACTGGCCTTGCTCTAGGCGTAATAATTGCAATTTATTTGCATGGGGGAATTTAGTGACCGGCGAAGCTTTTTCTGCAGAATTGATATTGTTTATTAATGCAGTCGGTGTTGTTTGCTTAAATTGAACTAATACATGACCTGGAACAAAGGATATACGAGATGGGGAACGTATTGCTCCTGGGGTATTCTCTGCATATACATTCTGTGTCAATATCACACAAATCAATAGATATGCTTTCGTTGATTTGATTAAAGAAAAAAAAATTTTCATAAAACACTTAAATCCAGTTTGGGTTAACTGAGTTGCAAAGGAAATAAATTCGCCCTCAAAGTAACTATGTTTTCTTGGTGATATATACAATATTTCTTCGTAGTAGCCGTTGTTATGAAAGCCTAGTTGCAAGAGCAGAGCTAGATGTTATTAATAAGTAATAAATATACTCTTACACCTCGCATTAAACAATGACAAAGATTACCTTTAATTATAGCAGGCTGATCGTGTCAACTTTAATAAATACTTAACTTTTACATGTAGCTTAGATTTTTTATGAAAATATCAAGCTGGATGCTTGATTCGGCAAGCATAGCTGCAGGTTCCCACTCCTTTTGTCTGGTTCATAGGTAACGCGCAATAAATAACCCACCAGGATTGCGCAGGTTTTTGTGTGTCTTCAAGGCGCAACGGAGGGAGCATAGCAAGCTATGTGACTGGAGTTGCAACGCTGAAGGCGGATAAAAAAACAAGTAAGGCTGGTGGGTTATTTATTGCGAGTTGCCTTACTATAGCTGACTAATTCGCATCGGGATAAAATAATTGCTCTCCATGTTTCTTATATGCGCCAATCAGTGCTTGCCCTTCAATGCCGGTCACATAATCAATGTATTTTCTGGCTAATTTATAGCGAACATGCTTATGTTTGGCAGGGTTTACCGCCATTATGTGGTAGGGGTTAAACAGGGCCTTATCGCCTTCGTTAAGGATAATTAAATCTATTTTATCTTTAAACGCAAGATAAGTCCCCCTGTCTGTCAGTGTATAAGCCTGTTTTTCATCTGCAATTTTGATGGCTGCTCCCATTCCCTGGCCAACTTCAATATACCAGCTGCCTGCTGGTTTAATTTTGGCTTGCCGCCACAAGTACCGCTCTTTTTTATGTGTGCCCGAGTTATCGCCGCGTGAAATGAAAGGCGTTTGCGTGTCAGCAAGTTGTTTAAGTGTGGTACTTACCGGTTGGATAAGGCCAACCCCGGCAGGGTTTTTCTGCGGCCCAATCAGCACAAAATCATTGTGCATAACAGCCTTTCTATCAACACCATAAGCATTTTTTAAGAATTCGAGTTCAGCTGCTGGCGCGTGGACGAAGACCACGTCAACATCCCCGTTTTCGCCTAAACGTAATGCTTTGCCAGTGCCTACGGATATGATATCCAATTGCACGTTGTGACGTTTTTCAAAGGTGGGGTTGAGTACTTTTAACAAACCTGAGTTTTCTGTGCTGGTGGTGGTTGACATACGCAAACGCTCTTGCGCATAAGCAGAATTTATAATAAAACAAAAACTAAGTAGCAGTATTTTTTTTAGCATAATAAGGGTGTGTTTAAACTACAATAAATAAGACGGGTTGAATTTTACGGAAAAGCAGTGGGTATGTATCATATTACTATGCTTTTTGCGGATGATAGGAATTATCCTAGAAAAATCAGTTGCTCACGGCTTCTAGCGCTCAACTGATTTTTCTAGGATTATGGTGTTTTTTATGAATCTCCTTCGAGTTTCCGGTACCAATAAGGTTTTATGACAAATATATATCAATTAAAAAATCTACACTTTTATTATCACGATCAACAAGCATTATCATTGAATGATTTGCAGATCCAGGCGGGAAAAACAACGGCACTTATGGGTGCGAATGGGTCCGGAAAAAGTACTTTGCTTAATATTCTCGCCTTTTTGTCCAGCCCGAGTCAGGGAGTAATTATATTTAATGGACAGGATGTAGATAATAGGGAGTTAATCCAGTACAGACGACGTGTGGGATTTCTTGCGCAAAAGCCATTTATGCTCAGTGGGTCAGTTTATGACAATATCAATCTGGCCTTAAAAATACAGGGAAAAAAATATAATAATGAAAAAATAGTACGCGTTTTAAAGCAACTGGGTATACAGCACTGTCTCAATCAACAAGCAAAATTACTATCGGGTGGTGAGTTGCAAAAAGTAGCATTAGCACGTATTTTGGTTCTGGAACCTGAAGTTCTGTTACTGGATGAGCCATTTAGCTATCTGGATCCAGGTAGTGCACAAGCTTTGGAATTATTTTTGCAAAGCTATGCAAGTGAAATTGGAAATACACTGATTTTTAGTACTCATGATCGTTTACAGGGATTTGCGCTCGCTGATAGAGTCATTGCCCTGGCAGAAGGTAGAGAAGTTATGACACCTCTGATTAATTTATTTCATGGAGAGGTTAAGCTGCATCAGTTTCACAGCGGATCCATGCGTATTGTATTAGCAGAGGCAATTTCAGTAGGGCGGCATGCTTCTATTAATCCTCAAGATATAGTTTTGTCTGTTACAGCACTGCAATCGAGTATGCGTAATCACTTTCGGGGGCGTATCATCACCATTGCCGAAGAAAAGGGTAGCGTTCGTGTTAATGTTGATACGGGGGTTGTGTTTAAAGCCCTTATTACTTACCAGGCTCTGGATGAGTTAAAATTAAAGCTAGGGGATAAGATATGGGTCAATTTTAAGTCCAGTGCGGTCGTGGTTTTTTGAGTACTCAGAAAATAAGGGGGGCTTTCCAACTGTGGTTTAAACTCAGTTATTTTGTAACGTAGCCCGTATGCAGCTTTAGCGTAATACGGGGACAATATCTGAATGTCTCTCACACTCAGATGTTTCACACAATCCGTGCTCAACTGATTTTTTTTAGGTTTTAACCTAGAAATAGCCTATGTCTCAGGTGTTTTATTTTGGAATAAAAAATAATGAAAATATTGTTTAAGTTAAGTGTTGCGCTATTAATTATCGGCCTACTTGTTTATCTGGCAAGTGAATTTTTACTCGAATTGTGGTGGTTTAGCTCCCTAGATCTGGGTGCTTATTTTATTTTGCGTGAAAGCTATGAATGGCTAGTTAAAATCGGGGCTACTTTACTGTTAACTGCGATAGTCTATCTGAATTTCTCTTATGTCCCTCGGGCACTAGCACTGCAGGGTCACAGTAATAATAAAGGCTTGCTTGCTGTATTGCTAAAACGTAAAAAAACTTTGTGGCTAATATCTCTATTAGTGGTCATACCGCTTTTAATCCCGGTTTACACACACTGGGAAAGTTTTTTATTATATGTTTTTTCTGCTGATTCTGAGCTGGTTGACCCTGTCTATGCAAAAAATATTAGTTATTATTTATTCTCCTACCCAGTTTACTCACTGATTCAACAAGAGCTGCTTGGGTTTTTTATCCTGATATTAGGGCTAGTCGGGTTTTTGTATTTTGTGTTTTATAAAAAGCAGCAACAGAAAATACGGGTACTTCCCGTCGCTGCAAAATTGCATATTGCAAAGCTGTTAGTTATTGTGATTGCTTTGCAAGTCTGGTCTATTTCTTTAGAGCGCATAGAGATGCTGTATGAAGATAGACATTTACCCGTTTTTTACGGTCCTGGGTTTGTGGAAATGAATTATCATTTACCACTCATCATCTTAAGTTTTCTGCTGTTCTTAGGGGCTGCCATAGCCACAATTTACAGTATATATACCGGGAGTAAGCGGAAGCTGGCAATAGGCTTTGGGTTGGCCTACCTACTGGTGTTAGGGGTTAAGCAGCTGGATGTTATACCTAGTATGATTGATGCCTATTATGTGGGTCCTAATCCGGTACAAGCGGAAGCGAAGTATATTGAACATACGATAAAGGCCACTTCGGATGCCTTTAATTTTGCAGATATAAAAGAAATAGACTATGTACTGGAATCATCACTATCACCGTTAAAAATACGTGAAATTAAACAGGAATTAAATAATATTCCGATATGGGATGATGATTTAATATTGCCCGTATTTGAGCAGCTACAAAGTATCCGGCCATATTTTAGTTTTTATGCTGTAGCTGTTGATCGTTATGAGCTGGGGGGACGGAATGTACAAGTAAATACAGCTGCTCGCGAACTGGACTATCAGAACCTTGCGGCTGATGCGCAAAACTGGCGTAATCGGCATCTGGTTTATACCCATGGCTATGGCATGGTTATGTCACCCTCTAGTCAGCAGGCAAATCAACCCTTGCGATGGCTAATTCAGAACTTTGATCAGGTAGCAGAGTTTGATAAATTAAACCTCGAACAGCCCGAGATTTATTATGGTTTGGCAAATTATCCGTATGCTATTGTACCTAATACGGAGTCATTGAAATCGGCAGGTATCACAGCAAGTGATATGAGTACCGATTATCAGGGAACGGGTGGACTGCCTTTAGCGTCACTATTCACCAAGGCAGTAGTCGCGGCATATTTCAAAGATGAGCGAATCTTTTTTTCTGCTGGAATTAATAACAATAGCCGTGTGCTGGTGCGGCGTAATATTATTAATCGTATTAAAGAAATTGCGCCTTTTTTATTACTGGATAGTGAGCCTTATCCTGTGCTGGTAGAGCATAAAATTTACTGGATAGTCGATGCTTATACAGTGTCTAGACTTTACCCATTAGTAGAGCCGGTATCATTAACTAAAGCAGGTGAAACCTTTAACTATGCGCGGAACTCGGTCAAGATTGTTGTTGATGCGTATAACGGGGCGGTTGATTTCTATATCGTAGATAACAAAGACCCCCTGATTAAAACCTATCAACGACTCTACCCAGGTTTATTTAAAGAGTTTGCCCGGGTACCAACACCTATTATCAAGCATTTTAGCTACCCCAAAGCCTGGTTTAGCTTACAAATGCAGTTATATGCGCGTTTTCACCAGACTAATCCGGAGATATTTTATCAGCAGAGTGAGGCTCTGGAGCTGGCTAGTATGGAGGGCACTTCGGTAGAACCTTATTACCTGACGCTGGATATTGATGAGAACCCGGCTACGGCTCCTGAGGATCAGGAAAAGTTTGTGTTAGTGAGCCCGCTATCGCCATTAGGACGTGAAAATCTTGATTCGATAGCCATTGCTGGTTGCTTAACGATTACGCACTGTAAGGCGCGGTATCAGGATGATATTTATATCTATAAGTTTTCTAAACAGATACAGGTAGAAGGGCCCGCGCAAATAAGTGCCCTGATGCATCAAAATCCTGATATATCCAGGCAGTATTCTTTATGGAATCAGCATGGTTCGCGAGTGATTCGTGGACGCATGATTATTGTTCCTGTGCAGCATTCTCTGCTCTATATTCAGCCCCTTTATCTAGTCGCAAGTGCAGCGCAGGGTTTCCCCAGTCTGGCGAAAGTGACGGTGGCAATGAATCGGCAGACGGCAATGGCTGATTCATTAGCCCAGGCTTTCGATATATTACAGCAAAAAGTAAAGCTGACAGAAAAACCAGAACTGACGGGTGTTGCAAATGTCCCTGACTAAGGAACGTGCACGGAATAACTTAAGCAACTCGCTTGTCTTTTTATCCGTCTTCAGCGGTGTAGCATCAGATACGTATCTGTTTTTCTAGTGCGGCTGCGGGGTCAAAAGGCAAGCTAGACCTGGATGTTATTGAATTCTC
>JAUXBW010000047.1 GCA_030619185.1 Methyloprofundus sp. | reverse complement strand
GGTGAATTAGTTACCGATCGGTAGAGCTTCTTTTTGCGGCTCGTAAGAGCTCATTAGAGATGGCCTGCATAATTTTAAGCATGTATTCCTATCTTGATAACATATAGTTTCTCAGATAAATAAATTCCATTTTATTAATCAATGACATAAATTACGTGCAGGATGGGCAAAACGCAGTGTGCTCATCATTTCATCCTCCTGTGACCAAGATGGGTACGCAAGCTTTGCCCACCCTTACTACTATAAATCAATAGCTTATGATGCTGAAATCCGCTGAGTAGTTACGATAATATAAAGCTTATGGAGCAGTTTCTTTTTTAATTTAATGATATTTTAATAAATCTGCAAGATGATGGGATTCATCACTTATACGTTCTTCAATCAGTTTATTCAAATATAATCCAGAAATAGCAATCACCATACCAGCCATCGTAGTTATTGTTGCTTTAGATATACCCGCCGCCATGGCGCGAGCATTACCCGAGCCGGTTATCGCCATGACATCAAACACATGAATCATACCGGTTACCGTACCTAATAGACCTAGCAAAGGACATAAAGCGATAAGTAATTTTATTATCGACACGCCTTGGTTCATCTGGATTTCTACGTTAGAAATAAACTCCTGGCGAATAAATAATGCATAGGCAGATGTTTTATCATCACGTTGCTCCCATCGATCTAGACAGCTAGCTCTCAAGTCTGGGTAATTTTGCCTGAAAAAAATAAAGCGCTCAACAATCAGACACCATAAGCAGATGGCAACCCCTAAAATAAGCCATAAAATATCGCCACCGGAGTAAAGAAAGTTACGAATATCTTCTATAAATTCCATTATTTTCCTGCACGACGGCTCATGATGCCAGCACTTTGTTCATCCAGAATCTGCACTAATGTTTTACTGCGTGAAGCGACTAAATTGTGTAGAAATAATAAAGGAATGGCAACACTTAAACCTAACATTGTGGTTACCAGAGCTTGAGAAATACCATCAGCCATAAGTTTAGGGTCGCCGGTTCCAAACAAGCTAATGGATTGAAAGGTGGAGATCATGCCTGTTACCGTTCCAAGCAAGCCTAATAATGGCGCAACAGCGGCAAATAGCTTGATCATGGATAGCCCCTTTTCCAAACTAGGCACTTCACGGGTAATCGCCTCATCCAGTATTAATTCTAATGTAGCGTTATCTTGCGCTGAACTCTGCTCTGTCGCTGATAATACGCGACCTAAGGGATTATCTTCTGAGGCAGCGGCAGCGTGTATTTGCCGCTTCATTTTATGGCCTGTGATAGTCAGAATAATCAGGCGTAATAAGGCATACAGAAAGCCTATCGCCCCTAAAGCCAAAATAATATAACCAACCGCCCCACCTTGTTGAATGCGCTCTTGTGCATTTGGTGTTTGAATAAGCATACTCAGCATAACGCCGCGTGTTGGATCAATTGCAATGGGAGCTAGCCCCGTTGTATCATTGCTAAATGAATCAAGTAAATCAAGATATTTGCTAGCTGGCTGACGCGTTAAACTGACTAAAATATTTGTTTCAGGTGAATAGCGTAAGTAGCTGTTATTTGCAATTGCATTAAATGCTCCGATACGAGTAACTTCAGCCTCTTGCCTATTACCTGAAACTTGTATTTCTCGTTTAAAACGAACAACCTTACCTGATTCAGTCATTTCTTGTAGCAAAGTAAACCACAGGTTTTCCAGCTGATTTATGGTGGGCAATGCTTTGCTCTCAATCATGGTGTTTAATGCTTCACTACGACCAGAGTATTGCGCTGAGACTATTGAGTTAAGTAAATCTGCACTTAAATCACCAGCGGCTTGCCTTGCCACACCAAATAATTCACCTAGTTCGCCACTACGTTCTTTTAATTGTGTTTCAAATTTACTGAGTAACTCTTCATTACTCTCCAAATGTACTTTTAACTGCTTGCTCAACGCCTCTTGTTGAGCAAGTTCGACTTGAGCAGTTTTAAGTAATTGTTGCCGGGTTTGTTTTTCTGCAAGAAATTCTGCCTCACGGACTTTGTTAATCTTGTGCTCGACGCTTTGTCTTTGTTTAACATCGCGCAATAACTGGTCTAACCCCTGATGAGCAGCCCATACGCTATTAGACAATAAAAGGGTGAGGAAAAAACTGCTAATTAATCTCATTGCACACCCTCTGCTACAGTTGGAATCGGTAAGGTTAATAAGTCAGGGGCAGTTTCTTTACGAGCTATGCGTAACCCCTGACGGATAGAGTTACGATATTCAGTCGGCAAAGTTTCCCAGCGTTTTTCCGTGTCATTCCAGAAACCGGTTTCACTGCCATCTAGGCGTTGATAGTAAAGAGCAACCCGGCCAAGGCGTAAAAAATCGACCGAGCTGGTTTTACCTGCTAATTCTATATCAGCGCGATAGGCTTCTATAGTGTTGCCGTAATCATTCTCAATTTGATAGGCTTCAATAATGCGGCGAAATTTTTCTGCGTTAGTGACATCCGCCCGGGTCATCATGTCTTTTAAGCGTGCAACACGTTGCTGGCGCTCTTCGGGTAAAAAAGGTAGATCTAGTTGTACAAATTGAGCCAGACTCTCTTGCATATTTAATATGAGTGGCACTATTTCACGCTGTGTCGTTTCTATTTGCTCTAATTGCTGTGCAAATGAGGCTTTTTCTTCTTCCTGAGAGTCCAGTAATGCCTTTAAATGCGCATTATAAGTAAGTAATGTCTTTGTTTGTCGTGTAGCAGAGCGGTATTGCTCTAGCATCTTGCGTGTGCGATCATCCAGGTTATCGATGTTCTTTTGCGATTTAATAGCACTTTTATGGGTCGCGCTTTCAGTTTGTATGGTACTAGAGAGAGTGTCAGCAAAGAGGGAAGCCGAGGCTAAGCTTAATACAGATGATGTCAGTAATATCTGACACTTGCGGGATAAAAAAGGCATAACAATAATTTCTTTATCTAAAGAGAAGAATGACAAAAACTTTCCTGATTACCTACAACTCACAGTAACATTGAAAAACTTTAAAAATAACAGCACGATAAGAGTCTCGTCATTCCCGAAGTCTTTTATCGGGAATTTGTGCTTAGCTGAGAGCTGTGGGTAATCTGGAAAACTTTAGCATAGTTAGCATAAAAAACAATATGTCATATCACGTACTATTGCTTTTTTAGCACTAAAGTAAACTACAAGGAGTCACTAACGGTGCGGTGATAAAAAGGCCATCTAGTAACATGTAAATATTTTCTAATCGGCGACTTAATAATCGATACGCAGAGTGCGATAGAAAATAAACACCAGACAGCAGCAAATTCATTTGGGTCATCAGTCAGGGCATCTGATATCCAGGGGCCAACCATACAGTGGAATAATACAAAACGATACGAGCCATATAAAAAAGGTAGATAAAACCCGATCCAGAGATAAACAAAGCCATGTAATCCCCCTTCAAATCCAGGTAACCAGGAAACGGGAGGCGACATAATATCGTTTAACGGTATCTGCCAGGCGATATGCCATGCTCCTGAAGTTGAACATATTTGCGTACCACAAACAGCTTCTGTACCAATAACACAGAGTCCGGCCCAAACAAAAGGCATCATCTTAACAATCATGGCCAGTGCCGCAACGGCACATAAAGTATAAACGGTGGTTCTGATTTTTAGTTTAACGCTCTCCGGGATAAAGTACATGGCTACCATATTAATAAAAAAAGGCTGGAAAGCAATGTGTAGATAGCCAAATAGCGTGAGCACCTGATTAACCGGCGAGTTACATTCATCTATATAAACATAGGTTGCCGCCTGTAATAACTCCATTAAAGCGAAAAATGTTAATGGTATCCAAAGCTCTTTTGACTCATTTTTTAACGCGACATAGGCAGCCGTGCCCAGCCCAACGGCTGCCAATACTCCAGATGCTTCACCACTCCAGCACATACGATCCCCTTGCGAAATTTAGTGTAATAGAAAATAATTTATAAAGAATCGCTCACCGTGCGCTTATAAAAAGGCCATTTTGTAACATGTAAATATTTTCTGATAGGCGTTTTAATCACCGATACGCATAAAGCAATCGAGAATAAACACCATACTGCTGAATACTCATTTGGATCATCGGTAGTGACATCTGAAATCCAGGGGCCTACAACATAATGAAAGGCAACAAAGCGCCACGAGCCATATATAAAAGGTAAATAGAAAGCCGATAAAATATATACAAAACCATGCAAGCCCCATTCAAAACCGGGGAACCATGAAACAGGGTCGGACATAAGGCCATTTAAAGGCATCTGCCATGCAATGTGCCATGCACCAGAAACGGAGCATATCTGATCGCCACAAAAACCTTCCTGACCAATGTTACAAAGCCCCGCCCACGCAAAGGGAAACATTTTAACAATCATTGCCAGAGCAGCCATTGCGCAGAGAGTATAGACAGTTGTTCTTATTTTTAATTTGACACTTTCGGGAATAAAGTACATTGCCACCATATTGACGAAAAATGGCTGAAAGGCGATATGGACATAGCCAAACAGCGTGAGAATCTGGTTCTGCGGTGAGCTACAATCGTCTATATAAACATAGGTAGCCGCTTGCAATAGCTCCATCAATGCAAAATAAGTTAATGGAATCCATAGTTCTTTAGATTCCCCTTTTATTGCAACATACGCTGCCGTTCCCAGGCCAACGGTTGCTAAAACCGCTGATGCTTCACCACTCCAACACATACTAACCTCTTGCTTAAAACTTATTGTTATTATTATGACAACCGTTAATTATACCTTATTCCAGCAAGACAAAACTTATTAATACTGTGTTTTTCGCGATCAGACCATGGGGTTCTTAACGGCTGAATTTTAAGTGAGGGTATTTATACGTAATTTATAATAGTTTAATTATTTTTTTATAATAAAATACATAGCTCTATTTATCAGACAGTACTCAGGATTAAACACTAGCTATGTCAGAAGCAAGTTCTAGCGATAGTTTTATCGCCTTAAAACAATTGAAAAACACTATCAGTGAGCAAATCATTGGTCAGGAAATTTTAGTTGAGCGTATGTTAATTGCCCTACTTGCCGACGGGCATATTCTGGTCGAAGGAGCACCCGGTCTGGCAAAAACCCGTGCGATCAACGCATTGAGCAAAGGCATACAAGCCGATTTTCATCGAGTGCAATTTACCCCGGATTTATTACCTGCTGATTTGACCGGAACAGAAATTTATCGTCCGCAACAGGGTAGCTTTGAGTTTCAGAAAGGCCCCTTATTTCATAATCTGGTGCTGGCTGATGAGATTAACCGCTCCCCCGCTAAAGTTCAGGCTGCCTTATTAGAAGCCATGGCTGAAAGGCAAATTACGGTGGGAGGTACGACTTATCCATTACCACCTTTGTTTTTGGTGATGGCGACGCAAAACCCGATTGAGCAAGAAGGTACCTATCCTTTGCCTGAAGCGCAATTAGACCGCTTTTTATTGCATGTAAAAATTGATTACCCGCAGGCCGAAGATGAAAAACTTATTCTGCATCTGGCGCGTAATGAAGCAATGCAGAGTCATGCAACGGAAAAAACAGTTTCGTCAGCCATTAGTCAAGAGAGCCTTTTTAGCGCACGCCAGGAAGTACTTAATATTTATATGGCAGACAACCTGGAAGATTACCTGTTGCAAATCATTCTTGCAACACGCAACCCGGGAGCCTATGGAGACGATTTAGCCAATTGGTCGCAATATGGAGCCAGTCCACGCGCAAGTATTGCGCTAGACAGATGTGCCCGCGCCAAAGCCTGGTTAAGTGGTAAAGATTTTGTTGCCCCGGAGGATATACAGGATATGGCATTTGATGTATTACGCCATCGCGTCATTTTATCCTATGAAGCCGAGGCAGAAGGGATAAGCAGTGATGATTTTATTCAGCAATTAATCGCCAGAATTGCTGTACCCTAAACCTAGAAACCACAGCTGACCGCTATAAAACACTATAAGTGACTGAATATTACATAATGAACGCAAATACTTGTCACCTGCTGGGTGAATATACCCCTCTTCACGGTTTTGTGAATAAATCCGTGCTCAACTGCGGTTTCTAGGTTAATGGAAAATCAAACCAACAGTGGATTAGTGAGCGTGAGCCTGGATATGCTAATCAAACTAGCCAAACCCGCTGCCTCATTAAAGTTATTTCGCTCGCGCGTTCGTGCGCCGCAAAGTGGCGGCTATTTATCGCGTACCAGAGGCCGGGGTATGGAGTTTGATGAGGTGCGCATGTACCAGCCCGGAGATGATATTCGCAGTATAGACTGGCGAGTAACTGCGCGCACAGGAAAAACCCATACTAAATTATTCCGTGAAGAACGAGCGCGCCCGGTATTTATTTCAGTTGATTACCGGGCATCGATGCAATTTGCTACGCGCGGTGTTTTTAAATCGGTACAGGCTGCAAAGTTAGCGGGATTATTAGCCTGGGTTGCAGAGCGACATGGTGACAGGATCGGAGGGCAAATATTTTCCGATACCAGTTGTCGTGAATTAAAGCCGCAAAATGGCAAGCAGGCTGTTTTGCATTTCTTCAATGCGCTGGTTAAGACGGAAACCAGACACACAGCAATTAATTTTGAGCAAGTTATGGGACGCTTAAGCCATCATGTAAAGCCCGGGAGTCTAGTTTATATTATCAGTGATTTTCGCGGTATCAACCACACTATTGAAAATTATCTGACCAAACTGGCGCGCCATTGCGAAGTTATTATGATTCTGGTTTATGATCCCCTGGAAAGTCAGTTGCCCGCTAAAGGCCGCTATCGATTTACCGATACCAAAACCGATGTCGTGGTTGATACGGGAGATAAGCAACGCATGATGAATTATCAGCATAAATTTCAGCAACATTGTGCGCACCTACAAGTACTTGCCAAAAAACTCAACATCCGCTTATTGCGTTGCGCCAGTAACGAAAAGCCTGTAGAAGTATTGAGATAGGCCTTAAGCTTGTCAATATTATTTCGGGCACATTCGTGGCCACCATAACCTAGCCAGTCACTTAAATGACTGGTAATATCGCAATGGAGTTCAATAAAAAAAGGAAATTAATTATGAAATTATCAACGCTTATTATTCCTCTTGTCCTAGGCTGTTTATTATTAAGTGCCAGTGCCAACGCAGGAATGCGCTGCAACACAGATTCGTTTGGCAACAAAACCTGTCAGGACAATAAAGGCAATACCTGGTTTGGACGCACAGATACCTCCGGCAATGAAACCTGGCGAGACAATAAGGGAAATACGATGACGGGAGTCAGGGATTCTTTTGGCAATATCACCTACAGGGATAGTGCAGGAAAAATTATGGGAGCAGAGGACTCTTTTGGCAATAAAGCCTGGCAAGGTAAGGATGGCAATGTCATCAAAGGGAGAACTGATTCCTTTGGTAATACAGATTACCGGGATAGCTCAGGTAAACGGATAAATTGCTATAAGGATTCATTTGGCACTGAAACCTGTGATTGAGTCTGGCTTTTTCCAGGTTTAAGCGAGCTATGGTCATGCAAAAAAAATGCCTGTTGCATCGCTGCAGCAGGCATTTATAAACATATCACGAGGAGGTATTAGTTTATAAGGAGGAATTTAACTTTTTACTGGGCGCAAACGTTGTGTGGTACTGAAAAAGATAGTGCCGACAATAAGCATTAAGGTAATAATAAATGCACCTGAAATAACACTAAACACGCCTGCAATAAATATAGCACCTACTAAAATATCTTTTTGATAATCAGTCATTTGTTTGGTTGATAAAAAGTAAATAATAAACCTAACGCACACTATACAGAAGATTAAAAACCAGACAATAAGTCAATTTATTGTTAGTTTGTTTCTTAAGTGGAAACAATAAGCGCGCTACGATTTTTCACATAAATGAACTCACACACCTTTAGCCAAAACCTACTCAAATGGTTTGACCAATCCGGACGCAAAGATCTCCCCTGGCAACACCCTGCTACCGCATATCGAGTATGGATATCTGAAATCATGTTACAACAAACTCAAGTTGCCACTGTGATCCCCTATTTTAATAAATTTATCCAGCAGTACCCTGATATACAAACACTGGCAGATGCGCCTTTAGATGAAGTGCTCAGTCTATGGGCTGGCTTAGGATATTATGCCCGTGCCAGAAACCTGCATAAAACAGCGGGTATCATCAACCAGGCAAGGAAATTTCCTGATTCTCTGGAAGGGTTAGTCGCCTTGCCCGGTATCGGGTTATCAACGGCAGGTGCGATTTTAAGTATCGCTTACCATAAAAGCCAGCCTATTCTTGACGGCAATGTACGTCGCGTATTCGCACGCTTTAAAGCCATACAGGGCTGGACGGGAAGCACTAAAGTTAATAAGCAATTATGGGTAATCAGTACACGGTATACACCTAAAGAACGTGTAGCAGATTACACCCAGGCGATTATGGATTTAGGGGCAACGGTCTGTACACGCAGCAAGCCTAAATGTATAGATTGTCCACTGCAAATAAATTGCATGGCATTAGAGCAACAACGAGTGCATGAACTGCCAACGCCTAAGCCCAGCAAGAAAATACCAGTTAAACAAAGCACATTTATTATTGCAATCGATCAAGATAAGCAAATTTATTTAGAAAAAAGAGCACTCACAGGTATTTGGGGCGGCTTATGGAGTGTCCCTGAATTAACCAGTGTCGCCGAGCTGGATGCATGGTTATACGCAAAATCTATCGTGGTCACTAAAAAACAATTATGGGAAATTAGGCGGCACACCTTCTCTCATTTTCACCTGGATTATCAGCCTATCGTGTTAAATGTGGAATACCCTATAAATAATGTGCTGGAAGCAGAAAAGACACTCTGGTATAAACACCTGCAAACTAAAAATATTGCGCTACCCGCGCCTGTAAAACAACTATTTGATGAAATAATAGAGGAAGAAAATGGCAAGATTAGTAAATTGTGTAAAACTAGGCACTGAAGAAGAAGGTCTGGATTCCACCCCCTTCCCCGGCCCTAAAGGACAGTACATCTATGATAATGTATCTCAGAAAGCCTGGAAGGAATGGGTAAGCATGCAAACCATGTTGATTAATGAAAACCGCCTGGCAAGCTTTGAGCCTAAAGCGAAAAAAATGATAGAAGAAGAAAGAGAGAAGTTTTTATTTGGCTCGGGCTTTCAAATGCCAGAAGGTTATGTTCCGCCAAAAAACTAAAGTAGCTAACTATAGTACTTGAGCATAACAGATTTAACATTTTTAGCGCAGAGAACACTGAGGTTTCACGGCAAAAACTCAGTGTTCTCTATGGTTAGGGAGATGGAGTAATAATCGTCCAATTTTAAATACTAATAAGCTATTCTCAATAAAAGGCTACTCACCACACATTTTTTTGTAAGACGGCTTAATAATCGCTTACTACTTTATTTGTTTTAGCCGAAATAAAGCTGAAATATCTTCATCACCAAACCCTAGCCTCATTAGCTTCTGATAATCACTAACAGTTTGTCTGGCCAAGGGCAAAGCTGCTGAATTTTTCTCTGCCATGGATAGGCAGATGTTTAGATCTTTATGATGTAAGGCCAGTTTAAATCCTGGCTGAAAATGTTGCTGTGTCATAGTTAGTCCGCGGTGGTTTAAAAACCAATTACCTGCGGCACCACCTGAGACTACCTCAATCACTTTTTCTAAGGGCAGGCCTTCCGCCTGAGCAAAGGCCAGGGCTTCGGTTACGGCCTGGTTAATACCCGCAGCCATAATCTGATTAACAGCCTTAGTGCCTTGTCCAGATCCTGTAGTTCCCATATGTATTATGCGTGCACACATGGATTCTAAAACAGGTCTTACTTTTTCCAGTACTGTTTTATCGCCGCCGACCATCATTGCCAGGCTGCCATTTTTGGCGCCTTCCACGCCACCCGAAACAGGAGCATCCAGAAAGTGAGCCTGCTTGTTTGCCAGTAACCTGGCTGCCGTTTTTGCTGTTTCACTACTGACTGTAGAAGTATCAATGACAACGCTTCCCGGCTTGATGCCTTCAAGTATTGCATCAATGACCTCCAGCACATCCCGATCAGCAGAAACACACAGGATAATAATGTTGACTCTCGTTGCCAGTTGCTGAATAGAAGAACAGGCTGGAATATTAAGTTCTGCTGCCAGTTTTTGCGCTTTGTCGGGTGCTCTATTCCATAGCTGGGTTAAAATACCCGACTGGGCCATATTGCGTGCCATGCCCAGCCCCATAGCACCTAAGCCAATTATTCCAGCTTGCATTGTGTTAGTCTCTCGCGAATTGATTGTGTTGTTACCCTGAGGAAGTTTTCTGGTGGATTTAAAAAAATGCCAAGGCGTATCTTTAGGTGATTGTCAGAAAAAAGTAGTCCAAATTACGCAGGATTATTATTCATCTTCAAAACTTTCACCGTACTTGGTATGGGGGGGTGGGCGACAACAGACGCATTCGCTCTATGCAACTGTTTTTGCAACGCTGAAGAGAGGCAAAAAAGAGAGTCGCTGACTCAGTAACTCGCCTTAATCGCGCCCATCGCCCAAGCGGGAATGTCCCCTACGTTGGGCGGCTCGCTCGACCATGGGTCGGGCTGTTGCGCGAGCGCATGCCCCGCGTCGAAGGCTGCACGCATCTGTTCTGGATCAAAGG
>JAUXBW010000200.1 GCA_030619185.1 Methyloprofundus sp. | reverse complement strand
TGGCCTTTAAAAGGTGATCGTCCTATACATTCTATGCGCTCGGCATCTGTGAGAGCTCCAATTTGAGATTCAGGTGGGCGAATCAAGATGCGCTCTACAGGTGTTGGGCTGCCATCTTTATTTAACACAGAAACCAGGGCTTCACCGGTTTTTAACTCTTTTATCACCTGCTCGGTATCCAGCGTGGGATGACTACGAAAAGTATCGGCGACTGCTTTAATTACTTTACGATCTTTAGGGGTGTAGGCTCTTAGAGCATGTTGAATTTTTAAGCCTAACTGCCCCAGTACGTCCTCAGGAATATCCAAAGGGCTCTGACTGATAAAATAGATACCCACGCCTTTGGAACGTATTAAACGCACAATTTGTTCAATTTTATCCACCAGAACTCGGGGTGCCTGATCAAATAATAAGTGTGCTTCATCAAAAAACAAGACCAGTTTAGGCCGATCTGCATCACCCACTTCGGGCAGCATTTCAAATAAATCTGAAAGTAACCATAGTAAAAAGGCGGCATAAAGGCGAGGAGACTTAGAGGTTAAATCAGTGGCATCAAGCACACTGATTACACCATTACCGGAAAAGTCAGTACGTTGAAAATCATCAATTTTTATTGCCGGTTCGCCAAAAAACTCACTAGCACCCTGCTCGTCCAGTACCAGTAAGCGGCGCTGAATTGCCCCAACGCTGGCTGAAGAGATATTGCCATACTCTGATTTTAGCGTTTTTGAATTTTCCGCCATCCAATTGAGCATGGCACGTAAATCCTTTAGATCCAGTAATAGCATACCCTGGTCATCAGCGAGTTTAAAACAGCTATACAAAATACCTGTCTGTGTATCATTCAGCTCCAGCAAGTGGCTCAATAGCAAGGGTCCCATATCGGAAATAGTCGTACGTACAGGGTGTCCTTTTTGGGCGAAGATATCCCAGAAAACAGTGGGGTTAGCACGAAACTGGAAATTATCAATCCTGATTTTCTGTACACGCTCAGTCACTTTTTCATGGGTTGCCCCTGCTTTGGCAATACCGGATAAATCTCCTTTAATATCGGCCATAAAAACCGGCACACCCAGACGCGAATATCCCTCGGCTAAAATCTGTAGAGTGACTGTTTTCCCCGTTCCGGTTGCACCAGAGATCATGCCATGACGATTACCCATGGCTGCATCCATGATGACCTGTGAGTTCTCGTTTGCACCAATTAATATTTCCTGCATAGCCTTCCTTTTTTCATTAGCGATTTCTGTCAATTATCTGTTGTATATTAAAAGACTCGCATAAAAAAGCCAATCAATAACACTGAAAACCCACCAATTTCTGCAATCATTAAGCTCAACATAATTATTTTGTCTGCACCCGGATCCTCAGAATCACGCAATTGATTATCGGTCTTATTCTCTATCCCTAGCTTTATATAGTGAAAGATAGCAATAGCAAAAAACAATAAAGGTGCTATCGTTGCAGTCACATTTACCCAGACAGTAAATGGGCTAAAATAAGCAAATACGGCAATTAACAATGCAGCAAATGAATATAACAGTGCTGCCCGGTGAGCAATATCCACATAATAAGGTGCTTTAAATTGCTTATTTTGATTCATGCAATAAAATTTCCATGCCCCTGTTAATAGTCCGGTCATAAAAAAGATTCCTGCACAGGATATTGCAACAATAACAGCGGTCTGATTTAGTATAGCGTCCACGATTTTCTCCTGATGGTTTTAAGGGGGTTTTATTTGTCACAGTTACTGCGTAGTCATAAATATGCGCAGTAAAATAACCAGGCTATTGTAATCATGACGAGTGAAAATACATTGTATAAACTGGCTGACTATGAGTCTCAATACTGCTTTCGCCCTAACATTTTTCTAACTCCCGACACGACAAACAAGACCCACCACACATGCGTAGCCCGTATGGAGCCTGCGGAATACGGGAAAACAACGACAAAGTAAAAGGCAACGAAACGGTGAAAGCATTCAGTATAACCTTCTCATGGAGGGAAGCTAAAAGCTCAACACTTACCGTTTATGTAGGCTAAAGCCTACCCCCCTGCTTTAGAGTAAATGCAATTTAAATAACACTATAATTAGTTGCTATCCTATATTCACTATTGGGTGGGATTGCAACTATCTCAGTTGCTGCATTGGCAATTTCTAGGCAGATAAAATGCTTGTAATCATCTTTGTCCAGGTCTTTTATGGCGGCCGAACCTTTAACCCAGGGATTCCACACAACGACGTTTTTATTTCCCGATGAAGTTATTTTAATCTGGCGTTTAAAAGCAGGATCATTCAGCACAAGACCATGCTTAATATCAGTATGAATATGATCCGTTTCTTCTGACAAAGTAATTGCACCGACTTGACAAACTTTAACAAAATCAGCTTTCTTATCTAAATACTCAGTATGTTCCAGACCCAGGACTTCTACCTGAGTGGCATCGCCCACATTAAAATACGTATGTAATGCTTCCGTGATAGAAAAAGGCTGCTTGCCAGTATTGCGTGTTAATAACTCGATGGTAAGCGAATCAGAAATCATTATTTCTAAGCCAAGATAAAAGCTATAAGGCCAGATTTCTCGCGTTTTTTCTGTATCTTCATACTCTAGTGTTATTTTTGTATCGCCATTTTCTAACACCTCAACCGCAGCAACTGACCAATAACTATTACGCACAAAACCATGGTCTGGCCTCTTTACCTGGGGCATATTGTCTTCTGTGGGTGCTGCACCAAACCAGGGCCAGCAAATGGGGATTCCCCCTTTAATTGCTTTTCCATCAGTGAAATAAGCATTCTCACTGATAAACATAAAATCTTCGCTTTGATCAACCGGTTTAAAGGATAAAACCTGCCCCGCATAAATAGAAATTATTGCACTGGCTTTGGCATTATTAATCTGCATAACAGGCAAGCCGCCTTTTCCTTCAATAAATTCGACCTGATCAGCAATGCCGAAATCGGCATTTAATTGTTGAATGTTAATATTATTTCTCTTGTTTTGTTATGATCTTCCTTAAACCTAGAAAAATCAGTTGCCCACGGTTTCTAGGTTAAACCCTGCACATTGCGCAGAGCCGGTAGGGTTTATGATGAAGGGGAATTATACTTGTGAATTAAGTATAAGATCGTAAAATTAACTGGTTTTAAAAAAAACTTCAAGTAACTATTGATCTATCCGACACGATGCCGTACTAGCAGGGGGTTTAATGAATATTTTCAAAAGCAGCTGTATACACCGCATATTAATATCGTGCATACTAACCTTTACCAGTCTTAACATTTTTGCAGAAACCAAAATTGCTATTCTGGACTTTGAGCTTAAAGATTTAACCCTGCTGCCACGCACAGCTGCAGAAGTTGAGCGCACAGCCTCTATAAAGCCTTTATTGGAAGCTGAGCTTAAAAAAGCGAAATATGTCATTATTAACATACCGGCAAGTAAGCAGAAAAGTTCTTCGGGAGGTGTAGGCTATTTATTTGACCATCATGATATTGCCGCAGATTTGGCTAAACCCTTTGGTGCCGATTATGTACTGGTGGGGAGACTGCATAAACCTAGTTTCTTGTTTGCCTATTTAATGGGGCATTTAATCAGGGTCAGCGATGGTAAATTGGTGGGTAATTATGTTTCCGAGGCAAAGGGCCCGCATAAAAAACTAACAATTAAAACGGTGGAAAATCTTACCGTTAAAATTGATAGAACTCTGGATAATCGCTATTCACCATAAAACTACTCCTGATTACCCACAACTCTGAGCTATACTTCATTCCTGCATGCTTTTAGCAGGAATCTCGTAGGTTAAGCACAGATTCCCGATAAAACCTATCAAGGTAGAACAGCCAGTTACCCAACTGCCCCCTCACAGATCCCAGCGTGCGGAATTA
>JAUXBW010000165.1 GCA_030619185.1 Methyloprofundus sp. | reverse complement strand
TGCGTGTAATTGCAGACCTTGAAGAAAGGCGAAATTCAAAAAGATATTTTCAAGACGCCTCAGTCGGCAATCCCCGGGCTCGTCCAACAAACGGTTTAGATTGTGGTTCGCTCTGCTCACACAATCTAACCTTGTTCGTTAGGAGTCTCGTCATTCCCGAAGTCTTTTATCGGGAATCTGTGCTTAGCCAGCGAGATTCCAGCCAGAAGCATGCAGGAATGACGAAGTATAGCTGAGAGTTGTGGGTAATCAGGAAAAAATAAGTCAGTTGTGCAGGTTATTCTGTGCGTACGCCCCAGCAAAGGAAAAAAAATGCCTCTCCCATTGGAAAACTCTCAACTACTCCTTAATGTTAATATTTTAAAGGGGCAAGTCACAAAAGCAGCTTTCCAGGGTGTTCTTATTGCTCTAGTTGCTATCATTATTGCAACACTTTTGGCCAGCATTTATACCACAGGCGAGATTTCTCTCGCTGGCATTGTTAGAGCACAAAAAGAAAATATTGGCTTATGGGTATTATATTCATTTCCGTTTGTTTTCGGGCTCTGGGGCCAGTATTCAAGCTCAATTATTGTCTATCATGCCGGCGCAATGGTTATGGACCAGACAAATGAACTACGCTATAAAACTGCCACTTTAGAACAACAGGCAAACCACTCTTCTACACATGATTTGCTGACTAATTTACCCAATCGCTCGCTGTTTTATGACCGTGTTGAACAAGCTATTGTTTCAGCAAACGACAAAAATACTGGCTTATCAATTTTGCTGCTAGAAATAGAAAACTATCAAGACATATACGATACTATTGGCAGAAATAGTAGTGATATCTTATTAAAACAAATTTCCAGCCGCTTACAGGGTGCAGTAAAACATAATCCCAATATTGCTCGAATTGAAGGTAATACTTTTAGCTTGCTTAGCAAGAATGAACAAGAGGATATATTGCAAATTGCCCATAGCATTCAACAAAGCATGAAAATCGCATTCGTTATTGAACGGCTACAGGTAGCAGTGCACACCTGTATAGGTATTGTACATTTTCCTGAGCATGGAGAAGATGTCGATTCACTCGTTCAAAGAGCGGGTGTTGCTTTATATATGGCACGCAATAACAAAGAAGGTCAGGCAGTATACAACCCTGCCTTCGATAACCATAGCCCACATCGTCTAACCTTGATGAGTGAACTACGCAACGCCCTCAGCCGCAATGAACTCATTTTATATTACCAGGCTAAAGTCTCTATACAAACAAATACCATTGAGGGGGCTGAAGCCCTACTGCGCTGGAATCACCCTAAATATGGCATTATTTCACCTGCTGAATTTATTCCCATGGCGGAACGCACCCGAACGATACAAGAAGTCACTAAATGGGTTATCAGACAAGCATTTATAGATTGCGCAAAATGGCAACAGCAGGGGAAAAATATAACCATATCCGTCAATTTATCTGCAAATGATTTGCATGACCCGGAATTACCTGATTATATCGCTGGAATTCAAACTGCAATGCGCATAAACCCTGAATGGATCATGCTAGAAATCACCGAAAGTTCAATCATGACCGACCCTGACAAAGTATTAGAAATTATTCGACGCTTACATGATATGGGCTATAAACTCTCTATAGATGATTTTGGTACCGGTTATTCCTCTTTGGCTTATTTAAAGAAAATGCCCTTATCTGTACTAAAAATAGACCGCTCTTTTGTGCAAGATATATTACATAATAAAAATGACGCTATTATTGTTAATGCAACCATCAACCTGGCACATAACCTGGGCTTGCAAGTTGTTGCTGAAGGAGTCGAAGATGCAGAAATAATGGCTAAATTAAAAACTTATGATTGTGACATGGCTCAGGGCTATTACCTGAACAAACCACAACCCGAAGAAGAGTTCTGTGCATGGATGCAAGATTCGCAATGGATCCTTAGTAGCGCGCACGGAATAAGTTGAGCAACTGGCGCAGTATTTTTATGCATATTCGAGACGTAGAAAAAGGCACATAGCCAGCTACGTAACTCTTTTTATATCAAAGAAGACGGATAAAATACAAGCGAGTTGCTTAAGTTATTGAGAACGACTAAGGAGCGAAGATTTAATACTCTTGCAAAAAATCTAAAATAACCTGGGTCAATGTATCGGCCTGAGAAGTCTTAAATATGTGCTGCGCATGGGCATTGCCAGGTATCAACTTGAGCGATTTTGGCGCAGGTGCTTTGTTATATGAAGATTGTAATGCTTTGACCAGGTATTCATCTTCACTGGCAATAAATAATAAGTTACCCTGTAATTTTGCAGCCTGATAGACACTGGCGGGTGACAAGAGGATAAGCTGATTTATACTCCCCGATACAGAATAAACACTTGCCTTTGCCGCTGCAGCCCCTCCCATACTCGCTCCTAGTACCGAGATTTTACGAATGTCAGACTGTGCCTGTAAAAACTGTATTCCGGCTAAAATATCCAGATAGAGTGCGCTGGGTTGATCACCTTTAGTTGACTTACCGTAGCCCCTAAAGTCGATAGCTAAGACAGTATAATTATTATCCAGTAAGTGCTGCTCAAATACCTCCCAACTTTCCTTATTAAAGATTGCACCATGCGCCAGCAATACCGCATGGGAGCCACGTTCTTGAAATTCAGCATAAATCGTAGCATTGTCTTGAGTGCTAAAATGAACTTCTTTAGCCGAAATATTAGCACTGGAAACGGCAAGAAAAATAAGTAAATATAAAGTTCTCATATTAATAATCCTTAGATATAGATACTGCGCACAACATAATTACCAAAAAACAAGATAAGCAGTGCTATGACGTGTCTGTCCTGATAGACTAAGGATTGAGGATTTAATAATACCCGAAAGTATAGCGCAGGATTCTGGCTTCACAATTGAATTCTCGTTCCTTAGGGTGATAGAAATAAATAATCATCCAATATTGGGTAATTATTTGCTTCCCGTAAAAATACGCAAAGTAACCGTTCATCCCCGCTCCATAGCAAGGAGCGGGTAAGGGGAGGTTTTATTAGATACCCTCCTTTCTCAAGGGGGAAGTGAACGCTTACTACGCAAGCCATTTCTGCGCTGATTATGACCGATAATGCCAATCAATTATTAGCTACACATCAAGCAGCTAACTTAATACTCAAGCATAAAGTTGATCGCCTGCAGGTAATCCCTGAGCTAGCCATCAAACTATTACGCTTATCGTGTAAAAATACCTGTGCAATCGAGTTATCAGTATTAATAGCAAGTGAGCCGGCACTGACAGCAAAAGTACTCAGCAATATTAATTCAGTTACATTTTCTCCCTATCAAAAAATAAAAACGATTCAACAGGCAATTAACATTCTAGGGGATTCAGCAGTAAGGCAAATAACATTAAGCCAGCTACTCTATAACAAACTAATTTACAACAAAGCTGACTTTAGCTTCGAGCAACTTTTTTTCTGGCAACACTGCTTATATGTTGCCACACTTGCCCGCTCTATCGCAGTTGAACTCAATCATGATGATCCTGATTTAATCTATAGTGCAGGTTTATTACATGATATAGGTAAAATAATACTCGAGACACACGCCACGGTCAGTTATAGCGACTTCATTCGTCATTGTAAGGGTGATTTTCAGCCTTCTCACAAGAGAGAGCAACAATTCTTTGGCTTGAGCCATGCTGAAGTGGGCTTTATTTTCTGTCAACAATGGCATATTCCAAAGCAAATCACTGCCAGCGTTTATTGCCATCATGATATGCCTGACGATACCAGCCAATTTGCCGATTGTAAACATGACATCGCCATCATCAGTCTTGCTGATTTCATTGCCTGCGTACAGGGCTTAGGCTCTACTACACTCAATTATAAGCCTGTACTGCACCCAGAAGTTTTAACGCAACTGGATATCGAAGCAATAAATATCAAGAAGTTATTAAATTCTGTAGATAATGAAATGCATAACAACTGTGCATTTTTTGGTTTAAAACTTCCTAACCTATATAGATTACGTGCCTCATTAGTTAAATCTGCCATTTTCTCCAGTCATGGCAATGCGCAACAACACAGCTTACCCGGTAATGTATCTATCAGTAGCTTAACCATCCCCCACCAAAGTCTCGATCCAGATATAATAGTCCCTGCGACTCTGACAGCCATTCAGCAGGACTTTCATTTTGAGCGCTTAATTATGCTTAATATTAACCCCAGGCAGCGTAGTTTAGAGACCAGCTATAGCTGGCCAGAGTCTCTAAAAGATGGCTCTTTACAACATTTTAATATTCCAATCGATATATTGCCCGGTACACTTTTAAGCAATTTACGTGAACGGAAAGCAAGCATTATCAACAGCAATCATAAGGATAACAAAATACTCCTTAAACCCTTCAAAGTCGATGAATTCCTGCTCTTTCCTATTGTCAGTAACAAACGCCTGGTCGCTTTGCTTTATGCAGATAACTATAAATCCCGGAAGACAATCGAACCACAGTGTCTCACTTATATTGCACCTATTATCCATGAGTTAGGGGTTGCCCTGGCAAATGCTCGATGCTTTATACTGGAAAAAAACAGAGCAGAACTTGATGCGCTCACAGGCTTATCCAATAGTCGCATGTTCACCGAGTTTTTAACCAATACCTTTCAGCTCAACCTGCATCAGCTAAGTCAAATCGCAGTCGGGTTTATTGATATTGATTTTTTTAAACAATTTAATGATACCTGTGGTCATCAGGTGGGCGATGAAGCCATTATCATGGTTGCCCAGATTATGCGCTCGCTGACTCGTCCCGGCGACTTTATAGGGCGCTATGGGGGGGATGAATTCGTCTTTGTCTTACAAAACACCGACAAACAAGGGGTTTATAGCTATGCAGAACGGATCAGGCTAGAAGTCGAGCAACAAGGAAAAATCCTTAGCAGGCAATTTCTTGGACATCAGATCACAATAAGTATCGGCATCAGTTTATTCCATAAAGAATTTAATAGCTCCGAAAAAATTATCAGCGCAGCTGATACTGCGATGTATAAGGCAAAACAACAAGGCCGTAATTGTGTCGTCATTGTATAAGGAAGCTGGAAGTAAAGCCTACTTCTTCAGGTATAGCCATAGCTTTAGCTTTCTAGGATAATATACTAGGCGGCTAACCGAGAATAGAAACCGTCGCGAGGGAAAGCCATTTTGAGTCAGTTTTTTCGTACTTTTGAGGCAAATAGCTGTGCTCTTTAACGAAAATGAACGGAGAAAATGGCCAAAAGGGCTTTTTCCGTACTAGTGCATGGAGGCACGTAGGTAGAGCAATGCAGGAGCAATTGCCGAGCAG
>JAUXBW010000157.1 GCA_030619185.1 Methyloprofundus sp. | reverse complement strand
GTTATTTTAGCGCAAGCAATGCACTAAAAAATTCTTTGTACCTATATTTTTAAGGCATCGTACAAATAGAGTTCTACAAAAGTATGTCACCAATAGGGTAAATGCCACACTTTGCCAGGGTATTTAACCCATTTGCATGAGAGAATAAGCAAAGAAATGGCTATTTTGCTACATTTACATTAGGCAAATAGTTATACAAAGCAGTTAATATGCCAACACTGGCGACAAATTGTCGCGCGTCAAAATGCCACATTTTCAAACTTTCATCACTCCCTTAAACTACGCCTAACTCTTGAGTGCGTTCCTTCCTGGAATATCAGAGCTATCTCCTTCCTCTAATGCGGCTGTAATGGCCGCATTTTTTTTCTTCAGGAACACCTATCATGAAACGAACCAATCATTCCCTTCCCAACACTCCCACCTCCGCTAAAGAACTATTAAAGCATATCGCATTTCATGAAGCAGGGCATGTTGTTGCCATTTCTTTACGTAACTACCAGCAAAAATTGCCTCCGGTTTTTTTTCAAATTATTATTAACAAAGAACAGCGCAAACACTCTCCTTTTTTTGCTCAAGTAGTTGGCGGCAGGTTAATAGATAATTTACCGGTTGCAGAAATTGAAAATAATTATGTAGGCTCAGATTCAGAACGGCAAAGCCTGCAGAATGCCTATGAAGCAGATGTGATTAACTTACTCATAGGTCCATTAGCTGAGGCCAAGTATGTTGCATTACGCGATGATGAGATATTTAACTTACATTTAGTCAATATTATTGCCCTAAAAAATTACGGAGGTCACTCTGATATTGAACAAGCCTATCGTTATCTGGAATACTTTCTTCCGAGTTCTGCGGAGCGCGAATTAAAAATCAGTGAACTTTACACCAAAGCCTTCCGGTTTATTGATGACCCCAGGAACTGGGAGTGTATCCAGTATTTTGCTCGCTTTTTACTTGAAAACAAGCAAACCCAGATTTCGTGCGAACAAGCCAGTGCTGTTTTGGAGCCATTTTTAGCCAATTGATTTTCGTTAATTTGTTATGATAGTTGCACAGACAGATTCTTGGAAAAAACATGCACCAGAACACCATTACAGAACAAATGACCCAGGCAGGTCAAAAAATTGAGCATGACTCATTTGCTATTGTAGATCAGGAAGTCGGCACCCATAACTATTCTGCCGCAGAATGGAGTGTGGTACGTAGAATGATCCATGCCACTGCAGATTTTGAATTCAATGGTCTCACAAAGTTTCATCCCCATGCCGTATCAGCAGGTCTGAGTGCTATCAATCAGGGGGCAAATATCGTTGCCGACGTAGAAATGATTTGTGTGGGCTTATCTAAACCCCGATTAAGTCATTTTGGCGTAAGCACACATCATTTTATCTCTGATGCTGATGTTATCACTCAAGCAAAGGCCGAGAATAGTACCCGTGCGGTACAGGCAATGCGCAAAGCTCAGCGCCTGGATTTACTGGATAATAGTATTGTGGCTGTTGGCAATGCGCCGACGGCATTACTGGAAGTCATCCGCATGATAAAAGCAGAGGGTGTGCGCCCCGCCTTAATTGTCGGCATGCCGGTAGGGTTTGTCTCGGCAGCCGAGTCCAAAGCTGAAATGGCCTTGCTAGACGATATTCCCTGGATCATAACGCAGGGGAGAAAAGGCGGATCAACGCTTGTAGTGGCGGCTATTCATGCATTACTAGCACTTGCTGAGCAAGCTAATAAATAGATAGGAGCGGTCTTTAGCCGCGAATTAAAGAATGTAGTCATTAACGGGAACGTGCAGTCAGTAGAGGCACTGGTCTTTAGCCTGCATATTATATGGCGGACTAAAGATCCGCTCCCCAACGAGTTTCTAGCGTGTTGTGTGCTTTCTTATTCGCGGCTAAAGACCGCTCCTACACAGGTCATGTTTGGACTATCTCATTGTGCACGAACTCCTGTTTTATTTGCACTGAGGATTTTTCCCTTTAGCTTGCGCCTCTGCGCGTAATTGCAATGCTTTGGGCATCTGTTTTAGTAAGTCATCAATACGGGTTTTATGCGCGGGATGAGTAGACATAAATTCCGGTGGTGTTTCTCCTCCTGCTTTGCCCATATTAACCCAGAGTGTCACGCTCTCTCTTGGATCAAAGCCTGCTTTTGCCATTAAATCCAGGCCGTAAATATCGGCTTCAGACTCATGAGCCCTGCTGTACGGCATAAGAATGCCATATTGAGCTCCAACCCCCAATAACCCCATACCCGCTTGTCCCAGTGCTGATTGCGGGCTTAATATCGCCTGAGTAATTGACATGCCCTGACTAACAGCTGTTTGTTGAGAAACCCGCTCATTACCATGATTAGCCAGAACATGAGCCACTTCGTGTCCTAACACAGCGGCCAATTGATCTTGATTTGCGGCAACGGCCAATAGCCCGGTATGTACGCCAATCTTGCGCCCCGGGAGTGCAAAGGCATTTGCCGAGGGCTCTTTAAAAACCACTAGCTCCCAATTGCCTCCTACTTCATTTGTAATCGCTGTTGCCACACAGCGGACATACTGATTAATTGCTGGATCATGCTCAATCGGCATGTCTTTTTTCAGTGTGGCAAAGGATTGCGCGCCCATTTGCTCCATTTCACCAGCAGACATTATAAGCAATTGACTTCGTCCCGTTGGCGATGTTGCACAGCCAGATAATAGGATGGAAATCAATAGCGGGGGAAATAATTTAGTTTGCATGATCATTCGGTTACTTATTAATTTTTCCCAGAGTATACCCGAGTTTGGGTAGCATAATAATGAATTATGCTATAGTCTGCTATGAAAAATAAGGCTCCTTCTCGACTTTAAAAACGCTAATGATGGCTAAAAAACCCAAAGGTACTCGCAAAGGTTATACTACAGGAGCTTGTTCTGCTGCAGCTGCAAGGGCAGCAACTTTAGGCTTATTAACAGGTAGCGTTGCCGAGCAAATAGAATCTTTATTGCCCAATGGTCAACGCGTCAACTTCACAGTACATGAAGGCTCGGTTGCAGATGGTTTAGCTCACGCTGTTATTATAAAGGATGCCGGGGATGACCCCGATTGTACTCATGACGCACATTTAACCGCTGACGTACGTTTAGTATCAGATTCGGCAAATAAAGTGCAATTAAAAGGGGGTAATGGGGTTGGAACTATTACCATGCGTGGTTTAGGTCTGGAAGTTGGTGGTCCAGCGATTAATCCAGTCCCGCGTAAAAATATTGAAGCTAACATTCGTGAGGTCGCCAGTGAATTACTGCGCACGCAGAGCCTGGAAGTTACTATTTCAGTGCCAGGTGGCCAGGACATGGCCAAGAAAACGCTGAATGACCGCTTAGGTATTATCAATGGTATTTCAATTCTGGGCACCACGGGGATCGTTCACCCCTATTCTACAGCGGCCTTTCGTGCCAGTGTGGTCCAGGGGGTGCAAGTTGCTGCAAATCAAGGCCAGCAAGCAGTCGTATTAACCACGGGCGGGCGTACTGAAAAATTTACCATACGAGAACTAACGGACTTAGATCCTGCCTGTTTTGTACAAATGGGGGATTTTTTAGGTCCTGCACTAGATACTGCACAACAAGTGGGTATCAAGCAGATTATAATTGGCGGCATGGTCGGGAAGTTAACCAAAATTGCTCAGGGAGAGGTTATTACTCATGCGCGACGTAATCCAGTGAATACCCAATTATTAGCTGATATTGCGCAACAGGTGGGTGCTGATGCAACCGTTTGTACTGAAATAGCTGCAGGTGAGACGGCCCGGTTTGCCGGAGAATGCATGGATGAACTAGGCCTGGCTACTGCTTTTTACAAGGAGCTATGTGCGCGTGTAATCGCAACGCTGCAGGCGCGTTACCCCGAGACGTTTAGCTATCGAATATTAATGTGTGATTTTGAAGGAAATAAATTAGTAGATTATGTCAAATAAGTGTCAGATTATCGGGGTACTGGATAATGGTCTTGCAGGTCTATCGCCCCCTGCAGTAGAAGCTCTAAAGCATGCCGATATAGTTATCGCAGCCACGCGGGTATTAAAGCTGTTTTCAGCTTTATTGACTGCGGCGGAATGCAAAGACCTGACGGGGCATTTAGGCCAGCTGCCTGAATGGATTAGCGGTGCTTTAGCTGGGCAAAAAAAAGTGGTGGTTTTAGCGACAGGAGACCCTTTATGTCACGGCATAGCCAGCTTTTTAAGTAAAAAACTAGGGGCAGAGCAATTAGATATTTTGCCCAATATTTCCTCTATTCAGCTAGCATTTTCCCGCATAGGTATGGCCTGGCAAGATGCCAAGATCTGCTCTGTACATCATAAAGATGCCGGTGAATGGCAAACGGGGTCGGATGCTGAACATGGCTTTTACAGCCTGTTACAGGATATTAATCAACATGATAAATTAGCAATTTTAACCAGCCCTGAAAATAATCCAGCGCGTATTGCGCGTATGTTAAGTATGGAAAATATGGCAGAGTTATTTTCCATGGTGGTTGCTGAAAATTTACTCAGTGCGGATGAAAAAATATTTCAGGATTTAAGTATTGCTGAATTAGCGCAACATACTTTTAACGGCAATAATGTGGTTATTTTATCTCGATTACAGACTAAAAAACCCGAACTACTTTTCGGTTATGCAGATGAGGCTTTTAAGCAGCGAAAACCTGATAAGGGTCTTATTACCAAGCGTGAAGTTCGTGCCGTTTCGTTGGCAAGAATGCAATTATCCACGACGAGCATCGTCTGGGATATTGGTGCCGGGTCTGGCTCGGTAGGCATTGAAGCCGCAAAGTTATGCCCCAGGGGGCATGTCTATGCTATCGAAAAAAATAGTGCTGATTTTACAATTGCGAGGGAAAACGCAGGTGATTTTGGCTTACATAATTACACATTAATTGAAAATAAAGCACCACAGGGAATGGCGGACTGGCCGACTCCTGATGCTGTATTTATTGGTGGATCGGGCGGTGAACTAGCGCAGTTGATTACTCTTTGCCTGGCTAAACTTCTGGCGGGGGGCTGCCTAGTGATGAACTTTGTAACCATAGAGAACTTAAGTACAGCATTGGAAGCATTAAAACTTAGCGGAGCTTCATGGGATATCACACAACTACAGGCATCCCGTAGCCAGCCTATTCTGCATATGCATAGAATGCGTGCAGAAAACCCCGTATGGATAGTATGCGCACAACAGGAAACTTAAAAATGACTGGTATTTTATATGGAGTCTCTTTAGGGCCAGGTGACCCGGGGTTAATTACCCGTAAGGCTTGGGCGTTATTACATTCAGGGGCTGACTGGAGTTACCCAGTCAGAAAAAAGCAGGGCAAGAGCTATGCACTGAACATTGCTATAGAGGCAGGCCTATTGCCCCCTGAAAATAGTATGGAACTAGTTTTTCCTATGACCCATGACCGGGATATATTAGTCAAATACTGGTTACAAGCTGCCCAAGCAGTTGTCTCAAAATTACAGGCAGGACGTGATGTGGTTTTTT
>JAUXBW010000094.1 GCA_030619185.1 Methyloprofundus sp. | reverse complement strand
GGATGCTTATTTATTTCCAGGTGCCTAGGAGCCTGTCCGAGAATAGAGGCCGTCGCGAGGGAAAGCCATTTTGAGTCAGTTTTTTCGTTCATTTGAGACGAATAGTTGAGCTATTTAACGAAAATGAACGGAAAAAATGGCCAAAAGGGCTTTTTCCGTAGCAGGTTTTCTATTCTCGGACAGGCTCCTAGAGCCACGCCCTACGATTAACTCAATATTATATGGCACTTTTTAACGCTTTAATAAAAGCATTGTTTTCTTCGGGTTTGCCAATAGTGACACGTAAACAATCGCTCAGTAGACCTTTTTGTGGAGACAGGTTTTTAATTAAAACACCTTGCTCTTTTAAAGTGTTAAAAATATCTGTTGCCTTATTTTTAGCGGTGCGGAAAAGAATAAAATTTGCGGCACTCGGACAAGGGTGAATATTTTTCAAGGTGCTCAGTTGAAGAAACATACGCGCACGTTCATGACACAGTATCTCAGTTTGCCGGGCAAACATGTCAGGGTGAGTTAAAGCAAACTCTACGCTGCATTGGGTAAGAATATTGATGTTATATGGCAATCTCGCTTTGTTCAGTTGCTTAATTATACCGGGGTTTCCAGCAATAAAGCCTAAACGTAAGCCAGCGAGACCTAATTTGGACACAGTACGCATGACCAAGAGGTTTTTATATTTTGTCAGTTGGTTGATAAAACTAAAATCGGTAAATGGCGCATATGCCTCATCAATAATAACCAGCCCTTTGGTGTGCTGGATAAGCTGTTCGATGGCATCGCTATCAAATAAATTACCGGTTGGGTTGTTAGGATAGGCAAGGAAGATAATTTCAGGCTGCTGGTTTTTGATGTTTGTCAGCATTGCGGCCAAGTCCAGCTCAAAACTATCCGCTAGTAGTGGTACGCCCTGATAATTTAAACCTAGGCACTGTGCGACTTGTTTGTACATAACAAAGCTAGGCTCGGGTGCCATAACAGTTGCATCAGCAGGGAGCGCCATCAACAATAGTTGAATGATTTCATCAGAACCATTGCCTAATAAAATCTCACACTCTGCAGGAATCTGGTTGTATTCCTTTAAAATACGACAAAGTGTTTTGGCTTCTGGATCTGGGTAGCGATTAAGTTCAGCTGTCTGAATAACTTTAAGCCATTGTGCTTTTATTTCTTCAGGCCAGGTATACGGATTTTCCATGGCATCAAGTTTAATATATCCCGTTGCATCAGCCACTTTGTAAGCGTTTAGTGCTCTAATTTCAGGGCGAATAACTGTAGCGATAAGTTCTTGTTCAGTCATGTATTTAATGATTTTTTATGCATCAACACGTTTGAAATGGTGTACCCAGACAGGGGCTGACTCATCCCATTGCATACCTTTGTGCATTTTTAGAATCAGGTTTTTATACATTTCCAGAGAAGGGTAGCCTTCTGCTTGCGCTCCGGCATCGCCCATATCACCTAAAGTTTCTCTGGTGAGATCGGTGACTATGAATTCCTGACCTTCCAGGGTAAAAGTTTCGTTAGGGTAGGCGTAGACACCATCACGGCGTTGCTGGGTTTTTCTGCCACTGAGTGCTGCTTCGACTAATTTAGGGTGAGTTACCAAGCGTTCGATGCCACAGGTTTTTTCAGGTAGGTCGGTCATTTTGTTTTCTCTTGTTGTGTTATTTCCTAGTTCCCACGGTCTCCGTGGGAATTCATATGAGAACGCTCCGCGTTCAGTGACGCAGAGCATCTCAACTGCGTATTATTCTGGAGTATGGTTAATCTAAATGTAAAAATACTAGTAAAGCACCCCCGAAGTAAGCAGTAAAACAATTAATTATGCTATTTTTTTGTATCATATATTTATTTTGTAATTCAAACACTTCAAACGCACCTAACTGATACATTTGCATAAAGCTTAACTGAGCTCTAATTCCCTGGCGACTCAATAAAATATGGCAAACCTCTGTTATCACTGGAGTAGTGGTAATTAAGATCTCATCCAGTGTTTTAGCGGCATTCTCTGCTACCTGATGATATTTGTCTTTTTTGTCAGCTAATGCAATCCAGAAACCAGAATCAGCTATGATCATATTTTATGATTCCAATCAAGGTGCTCTTTGTAGTTTTCTGATAAATTCCCATCTCCTTCGATACTGCCAATAAACCCCGTTTGTTGCATAAGCTGATAGGCTTTTTGACCTTTACTCAGGTTTGCTGGTTTTTGCTTACAGTATATTTCATCTAGTGCAAAAGAAATGAGCTCTGAGGTATTTTTATTAAAAATTTTCTCAAGATTTTTTAGTTTTTCTATGTGTTGATTGTCCAGTTCAGCTGTAATTTGCATTGTTTCACCTTGACTTAAAAAAAACATTAATGAGCCGGCATTTTACTAGGTTGTACGTTTTTCGTACGCACGTGCTAAATAATGCTTATTTTAATCTATACTCTGCAGAACGCGCATGTGCTGTTAAGCTTTCCCCGCGCGCAAGCACTGAGGCTGTTTTACCCAGAGTATTCGCGCCTTCTGCCGAGCAGAAAATCAGGCTAGAACGTTTCTGGAAATCATAGACACCTAAAGGCGAAGAAAACCGCGCTGTTCCGGAGGTGGGTAAAACATGATTGGGTCCTGCACAGTAGTCACCTAATGCTTCCGCTGTATAGCGCCCCATAAAGATCGCTCCTGCGTTACGAATATGTGCACAGAGTGCTTCCGGGTCTGCTACAGACAGCTCCAGATGCTCCGGCGCAATGGTATTGGCAACTTCGGCGGCTTGTTCTAGTGAGTCTACTTTTATCAGTGCGCCGCGCCTTGATAATGAAGCCTTAATAATTTCGGTACGTTCCATTTCGGGCAGTAGTTTGTCGATACTTTGAGCAACTGCTTCCAGAAAATCAGCATCATCAGATAATAGGATTGCCTGAGCATCCTCATCATGCTCTGCCTGAGAGAATAAATCCATGGCAATCCAGTCAGGGTTGGTTTTGCCATCACAAATAATCAGTATTTCCGAAGGGCCGGCAATCATATCTATACCCACTTGGCCAAAGACCAGCTTTTTTGCCGTGGCAACATAAATATTACCCGGGCCAACTATTTTTTCTACTGCAGGGATGGTTTCTGTTCCATAAGCCAAAGCAGCAACGGCTTGTGCGCCACCAATAGCAAATATGCGGTCTACGCCTGCGAGATAGGCGGCAGCTAAAACGAGTTCATTGGTATGACCTTGTGGTGTAGGGACAACCATAATTAGCTCACGTACTCCGGCTACTTTAGCAGGAATGGCATTCATTAATACTGAAGAAGGGTAGGCGGCTTTGCCTCCAGGCACATATAGGCCTGCTCGATCCAAGGGCGTTACTTTTTGGCCTAATACCGTGCCATCAGCTTCTGTGTATTGCCAGGACTCCATCTTTTGCTTTTCTGCATAGGCGCGAACGCGGTTTGCTGCCATTTGCAATGCATCCGCTTTGTCTTTAGGTAGGCTCTCCCAGGCTGATTTTAATTGCTCTTGAGAGAGTTCCAGTTCAGATGCCTGGGTCAGCGAGCAGTGATCAAATTGATTAGTGTAATCAAGCACCGCCTGGTCGCCATTGGCACGTACATTGGCAATAATATCCAGGACGCGCTGGTGGATTTCATGATCTGAGCTTTCTTCAAAGGCGAGTAGCTGCTGTAGTTGATTCTGAAAATTAGCATCAGCACTCTTAAGGCGTGAGATTATTTGAGTCATAAGAAAATGGTTTTACAAAAGTGATATAAAGAAACTCAAAAAAAAGCACCGATAACATGGCGATCACAGAGTTTTTTATAATGAATAACTCTCTGCCCTCTGTGCTCTCTGTGGTGAAAATATTAGAACATTTATTGTACTTACTTTTTGGGTTTAGCGTTCAGCAAGTGTTTTTTCAAATTGATCTAGCAGGGGCTGGATAAGCTGATGTTTCATTTTCATCGACGCTTTATTAACCACGAGGCGTGAACTAATATTCATAATTAATTCGCGTGGTTCCAGGCCGTTAGCTCTCAGAGTATTACCGGTATCAACAACATCAACAATACAATCAGCCAGGCCAACAATGGGGGCAAGTTCCATCGCACCATAGAGTTTGATGATTTCAGCCTGTATGCCTTTACTGGCAAAATAGCGCTCTGCTGTTTTGACATATTTTGTTGCTACACGTACCCGCCCAGTAATATCTGGTGCATTAGTCGGCGCGGCAGTCATTAATTTGCAACAGGCGATATTTAAGTCCAGGGGTTCGTATAAATTATCCGACTCATGTTCAATCAGTACATCTTTACCCGCGATACCTAAATCTGCCGCACCGTATTCTACAAAAGTGGGTACATCAGTCGCCCGTATAATAACCAGTTGTACGTCATCATGATTGGTTTTAAGGATCAGTTTACGACTGGTTTTGGGATCGTCAATCGGAACGATGTCAGCATCTGCCAGTAACGGGAGTGCCTCATCGTATATTCTGCCTTTTGAAACAGCGATAGTTAACATGAATAAAAGCCTGTGTTATCTTGGAATACGGCGAATAGTCGCGCCGAGTTGGGAAAGTTTTTCTTCTATATGATCATAACCCCGGTCAATATGGTAGATACGATCAACCAGTGTTTCGCCTTCACCGACCAGACCTGCAAGTACCAGGCTTGCGGAAGCACGTAAATCTGTTGCCATCACGGGTGCTGCGGTTAACTTTTCTACGCCTGTGCAAATAGCGGTATTGGATTCTAATTTAATATTAGCTCCCATACGCTGCAACTCCTGAACATGCATAAAGCGATTTTCAAATACGGTTTCGGTCACTGTACTGACACCATCTGCAATGGTATTCATGGCGGTAAATTGTGCCTGCATATCGGTTGGAAAAGCAGGGAAGGGAGCGGTACGCAGTGAGACGGCTTTAGGACGTTTACCTTGCATATCTAACTCAATCCAGTCTTCACCGGTAATGATTTGTGCGCCTGCTTCACTGAGCTTGTCCAGTACCGCATCCAGCAAATTAGGCTGAACTTTATTCAGTCTGATTTGGCCACGTGTCATAGCAGCTGCCACTAAATAAGTCCCTGCTTCAATACGGTCAGGGAGTACATTATAATGTAGATCCTTGACACCTAGACGCTCAACTCCTTCGATTTCCAGAACAGCAGTGCCTATCCCGGTAATTTTTGCCCCCATTTTATTGAGGAAATGAGCGAGATCATTAACTTCGGGTTCGCGCGCGGCATTTTCAATAATGGTTGTGCCGCTCGCGAGTGTAGCAGCCATCAAAAGATTTTCTGTGCCTGTTACGGTCACTTGGTCTAAAACCAGGCGGCAGCCTTTTAAGCGTTTTGCTTTAGCGTGAATATAGCCATTTTCGACTTTAATATCAGCACCCATTTTTTCTAGGCCATTCAGGTGAATATCGACCGGGCGCGCACCAATCGCACAACCACCAGGAAGGGAAACATCGGCTTGACCAAAGCGTGCTAATAAAGGGCCTAGAACTAATATTGATGAACGCATGGTACGCACAAGCTCGTAGGGTGCTTCAAGTTTATTGATAGTGCTACTATTGACCTCAATATTTAGCTTTTCATCGACCGATAACTCTACGCCCATACAGCCCAGTAATTCCATGGTCGTAGTAATATCATGCAAATGCGGGATATTACCAATCAAGACGGGTGTATCGCTAAGCAGGGTCGCTGCCAGTATCGGTAATGCAGCATTTTTTGCACCCGATACAGTCAATGTACCAGTGAGTTGTTTACCGCCAGTAATGAGTAATTTATCCATAGCTGTTTAGTTATTCTTGGGGTTAAATAAGTCAGATTCAGATATATCGCAGAGCTTTACCAGAGCAGATAGCTGTGTAGGGATATGCTGGAATCTTAATTCTATTTGGTGGGCGTGAGCTAATTTGATCCATTCTATAAGTAAAGCTAATCCAGCGCTATCAATTTTACCCAGTTGTTGTAAGTCTATGTTGATAGTCGAGGCTGATTGCTGAAAGTTTAGAACTTTTGTGCTGGTTTTATCAAGGGTGCTGAAAGTTAGGTCGCCCTTTATAATATAGCTATTCAGTGCCGGCCTAAGAATTTCTATTTTTTGCATTGCCTTATTCATCTTTATCCGATGAATTAAACAGGAACTGACTGATTAAACGCTCTAGTACCAGTGCTGATTGTGTGAGCTCTATGCTATCACCTTCCTGTAAAAACTCGTCCAGACCGCCTGGGGTCAAGCCGATGTATTTATCGCCTAGTAGTCCAGCAGTCAAAATACTTGCTGAGGTGTCCGTAGGAAGATTGTTATAACGCGCATCAATACGCATTTTAACCAGAGCATCATAATTATCAGAGTCGAAACTAATATCAGCAACCCGGCCTATGGGCACACCTGCCATAGAGACTAAGGCTTTGTTTTTAAGGCCACCCGCATTTTCAAAGTGGGCAATAACCGTGTAACTGCCATTATCTTGCAGGTCACTAAAATTACTGACCTGTAAGGCAAGAAAAAACAGTGCTGCAATACACAGGCTAACAAATAGGCCTACTAAAATTTCTATGGATTTGCATTGCATATTCAGGGTGTTCCAAACATAAGGGCGGTTAATAAAAAGTCAAAAAGCAGAATGGCAAAAGCAGAATTGACCACAGTGCGCGTGGTTGCCCGGCTAATCCCAGCAGAAGTGGGGTTAGCATCATAACCTTCAAATAAGGCAATCCAGGATACCAGCCAGGCAAAAATAATGCTTTTTATAATGCCATTGACAATATCATCGTGAAAATCTATAGCACTCTGCATTTGTGACCAATACGAGCCTGCATCAACATGTAATAGATCCACCCCCGCCAGGTGCCCTCCTAAAACCCCCACAGCACTAAATAATGCGGCTAATAAAGGTAGGGATATAAAGCCAGCAAAAAAGCGGGGTGCCATAATATATTTTAGCGGGTCTATTGCCATCATTTCCATGGCTGAAAGCTGTTCGGTGGCTTTCATTAAGCCAATTTCTGCGGTTAAGGCGGAGCCAGCTCGTCCCGCAAATAGCAGGGCACTGACAACAGGGCCTAATTCCCTGACTAAAGAGGCAGCCACCATAATTCCAAGCGAAGATTCGGCACCAAAGGTAGATAAAGTATAAACACCCTGTAAGCCGAGTACCATGCCGACAAATAGCCCGGAAATAGCAATCAGCCAAAAAGTAAGTACGCCGATATGATACAGCTGTTTAATCAGCAAGCCTGGCCGACTTAGAGTGTAACCAAAGCCCGATAAAATAGCGTAAAGAAACAGGCTACTGCGGCCTAATTTTGCCAGAAATTTCAAGCAGGAATAACCTATGGACTGGAAAAAAATCATAGGACTAGTTTAAGGTGCAAGCAGTTCATTGCTAAAGTCGTCTGCTGGGTAATGAAACGGAACAGGGCCATCTGCTTTGCCTCGCATAAACTGGCTAACCCAGTCAGACTCGGTGTTATCGAGCTCTTCAGGCGTGCCTTGACCTGCAATTTTTCCCTCTGAAATAAGGTAGACATAATCCGCAATCGATGCTGTTTCCTGGACATCATGGGAAACAACAATACTGGTCAAATGCAAAGTTTGATTCAATGTTTTAATTAGCTTGACTAACACACCCAGAGAAATCGGGTCTTGCCCAGTAAACGGCTCATCATACAGGATCATATCAGGATCCAGCGCGAGCGCTCTTGCCATGGCGACTCTTCTTGCCATACCGCCGGATAATTCATTAGGCATTAAATGACGTGCGCCGCGCAAACCCACTGCATTAAGTTTCATTAATACCAGAGTACGAATCATCGACTCCGGAAGTTGTGTGTGTTCGCGGATAGGAAAGGCGATATTATCGTAAACGGACATATCCGTTAACAAGGCACCACTTTGAAATAGCATGCCCATATTTTTACGTAACGTGTACAGACTCGCGCGCGAAAGCTGATGTACATTTTCCTGGTCAATTAATATCGTGCCGCTATCTGGCTTAAGTTGCCCGGCTATTAATTTTAAAAGGGTCGTTTTCCCAGTGCCGCTTGGACCCATGATCGCCGTAATTTTATGTGCCTTAATATCGAGCGAGATATTGTCAAAAATTTTTTTATTGCCACGGGAAAAGGTCAAATTGCTTATGGAAATCATAGTGAAAGTTATGTAAGCGTCCCCGGGAAAACGCTTATTATAGTGCAAGCAAGTATTTACAGCTATTTTTAATGCTGGGTTGGTGAAGTTGTGTGACCCTACTTCTATAACTCGATCCTCAAGTTTTTAAACTGGACAACCGTTTAAGCTATGCAGCATTTTTATATTTTAAAGACTTTGTTGGCCCCATATTGCCCATCTCTCTACCCACCATATGTTTTTT
>JAUXBW010000123.1 GCA_030619185.1 Methyloprofundus sp. | reverse complement strand
CTCGGCTAGTACTTTTAAAGTTGTCAAACAGGACTCCTTTCTGGATAATGTACAGGGGACTTACACCCCATAAAATCATGCCCATGCCGGGCACACACAAGGCGTTCAACCAGACCAAATTTAATCTGGACTACCTCCACCCTCCACGCCGTTACGGCTATGAGGCAGTGCAGATTAAATTTCGCAGGTTAACTAGACGTTAGCTACTAGCAATATTCGTCTTGACTTATAACTACAATGTAATTATATTGTAGTGCATGGATAGTCTGAAATTCGAGTGGGATGAAAATAAAAATGTCTCAAACCAGAAAAAGCATGGTATTTCGTTTGAAGAAGCCAAGACCGTATTTATAGATGAACTGGCTCAATTAATTCCTGACCCAGATGGTTCACAAAGTGAGGAACGTTTTATCCTTATGGGAATAAGCCGACAATCAAATTTATTAACAGTTTGTCATTGCGAAAGAGGCTTGAATACTATCCGTATCATTTCAGCACGAAAAGCTGATAAAAAGGAAGGAAAACAGTATGAGGGCAGTAGTTATGCGTGAGTCTTATGATTTTTCAAAATCGGTTAAAAACCCCTATGCAAAGCGTTTAAAAAAGCAAATTACTATTCGTATTGATGAGGAAACTATTTCTTATTTTAAGAATATGGCTGATTCCAAAGGTATTCCTTATCAGAGTTTAATAAATTTGTACCTAAGAGATTGTGCTAGTGAACATCGGCAATTAGAAACAAAATGGGGTTAAAGTAGCTAACAAAAAGTTCCAGTTGACCGCTGGCAGCGCCACTCGTTTTCAGAGGTCATCTTTTATCAAAATTCAGTGTGTTTGCAGAAACCAAGGGTCACAGAAACCAAGGGTCAGGTCCCGAATTGCGAAACCAAGGGTCAGAAACCAAGGGTCAGGTCCCGAATTGCGAATTTAAGGGGTTCATTTCAGAAATAATTGTATGTTTAGGTATTTACTGACGGTATTGCGGAAATACTCAATTGTTTGACAATCTTGCTTTCCGGGAAGCCATTACCAACATTCTCTCGCATCACCTGAACCAAAAAGGGTTGAGTCAATAATTTCATCTACGTCTCTCATTTTCCCTCCGATAAAATCAATTACCTTGCCTCCATTGCCCTTAACCGCTGTTCTCCATAAAAAAGCTAACAGCCCAATCAAGTCAGGGTTATGACAGCTTATTCAACAAAAATATTATGTAACTGAAGTTCATCACCACTGCCATTTCCACTTAGGGTAAGCTTTTTAACTTTAAGCGTACCCGCTTTTTCTACTGATTTTTTTTCGTCTTTTTCAAACCACTGTTCAATTTTCACACCATATTTATCATTATGAGTTGCAGAGACCTTTTTTAGCTCTGCTTCAATACGGCCTTTTCCTTGCTCAGTAATCTGAATACCATCATCGCCGCCATCCATTACCATAACATTGGAAAACTTTACATCGATGTTTCCTGCGCCTTGTTCATCAATTTTGATGCCTTCATCCAAAGTATTCATCACTAATACGCGGTGCAGTTTTACCTTTACATTACCTGCATCTGCTTCATCAAAGTCCAGGCCTTCATCTTTGTTTCTGTTCGCCTGAACTTTAAATAATGAGACTTCGATATCACCCTCACCTGCCTCATCAATATCAAACCCATCATCTAGATCTTTCGCGTTGTAAAAACCATTATCATTCAAAGTAACATGCTTCATCGTTGCATCAACATTACCCGACCCAGCCTCATCCAATTCCAGCCCATCACCGCCATTACCATCTATATGCGTATTGATAATGATGGCATGTATATCACCTTGCCCCCGCTCATCAACACGAATACCATCAAAATCTATGGCTCCAATACCATTACGGATAAAGCTTGAATGAGAAATATAAAGTTCTATGCCTATTGCAGAGCCGATATTTCCATCATCAAATTCATCTGCATTATCATCTATGTGCAAGCCATATAAGGCTGAATCTCTAATGTTTACCTTATCTAAAGTTACCTGAATATCGTCGCCTTGTGCATCTTCAGGTATATTGATGACTAACCCTCTAGTCGCACTATTAACAATGTTAAGTTTCTCAATTGTAATATCGCCTGTGGTATTAAAAACCAGGGAGCCATCATCAGTACTCGCCAATAGTTCATTATCAAGCGTAAAGCTTCCAGCATTTTCCCCATCAATTGTCGCGCGATTTCCGTGCAGTGTTAAATTCTGACTTCCAGTATAGATAACCGGACTATTGAGACTGATCTGGGCATTTTTCGCAAATACGATCTTTTTTATACTACTATCAACATTAGCGGCATCAATTGCAAAATTGAGTGAAGCCGCATCTGTGACTTTGTTTGCAGCCCATGTATTTGTTGCAGCTATAGCAACTAACATGGAAACCCCTAATAGTAATTTTTTCATATTATTCAGATAATACTTGTTAATGTTATCGTTCAATATATCAATTGAAAATGACAAAATGATGACAGAAACGTGTATGAAATAACTTTAATGTGGTGGATGATTCTTTATTTCCACTTCCCTAAATTGGCAACACAAACCATGTGTACAAAAAAAGCCCTTTTACCTGGGCAAAAGGGCTTGTTAAAATTTTGGATAAGAAAGTAATTGTAGGGCTTGGCTTTAACCCGTTTTTTTCATTATTTCGATATATTGGCGGGCTGAAGCCACGCCCTTGTTTCTTTATATCTTATGATAAACTTCTGCACCTTCATCAAGGAATTGCTGAGACTTTTCATCCATACCTTTTTGTAACGCTTCTTCCTCTTTTATGCCTTTTTCTTTAGCGTACTCACGCACATCCTGTGAAATTTTCATAGAACAGAAGTGCGGTCCGCACATAGAGCAGAAATGCGCAATTTTTGCTGAATCTTTAGGCAGCGTTTCATCATGGAATGAACGGGCCTTTTCAGGGTCTAAAGCTATATTAAACTGATCTTCCCAACGGAATTCAAAACGTGCTTTAGACATGGCATTATCACGCGCCTGCGCACCGGGGTGACCTTTAGCCAAATCGGCTGCGTGTGCGGCAATCTTATAAGTTACAATGCCTTCACGCACATCTTCCTTGTTAGGTAAGCCTAAATGCTCTTTTTGGGTGACATAACAGAGCATTGCACAGCCGTACCAGCCGATATTTGCCGCACCGATCACTGAGGTAATATGATCATAGCCCGGGGCAATATCTGTGGTTAGCGGCCCTAAAGTATAAAAAGGCGCTTCATCGCAGTCAGCCAGTTGCTTGGTCATATTTTCTTCAATCATATGCAATGGTACATGCCCCGGCCCTTCAATCATGGTTTGAATATCATGCTTCCACGCTATCTGAGTCAACTCACCTAAGGTTTCCAGTTCGGCAAATTGCGCTTCATCATTGGCATCGTAGATTGAGCCTGGGCGTAATCCATCCCCTAATGAAAAAGAGACATCATAGGCTTTCATGATTTCACAAATATCTTCAAAATGTGTGTATAAGAAGCTTTCAGTATGATGCGCTAAACACCATTTCGCCATAATAGAACCACCACGCGACACGATACCTGTCATGCGTTTAGCGGTCATCGGCACATGATGCAAACGTACACCTGCGTGAATAGTGAAATAATCCACACCCTGCTCTGCCTGCTCAATCAAAGTATCACGGAAAATTTCCCAGGTAAGATCTTCGGCTTTACCATCTACTTTTTCCAGTGCCTGATAAATCGGCACTGTACCAATGGGGACGGGAGAATTACGCAAAATCCATTCGCGCGTTTCATGAATATTTTTCCCTGTAGACAAGTCCATAATAGTGTCACCACCCCAACGGATTCCCCAGAGCATTTTCTCTACTTCTTCTTCTATAGAGGAAGTAACCGCTGAATTACCTAGGTTACCATTAATTTTTACCAGGAAATTACGCCCGATAATCATCGGCTCTAATTCTGGGTGATTGATATTACAGGGAATGATTGCACGCCCACGAGCAACTTCATCACGTACAAATTCAGGGGTGATCTCATCTGGAATTGAGGCACCAAAAGACTGGCCTTTATGCTGATTTTTATAAAGATCACGCATTTCTGCCATATTCTGGTTTTCTCTTATGGCAATATACTCCATTTCAGGGGTAATAATTCCCTGGCGAGCATAATGCATTTGCGATACATTTTTACCTACTTTTGCGCGACGCGGCTTGCGTATATGCTCAAAACGCATATCGGCAGTTTCCGGATCATGCAGACGTTCCTGACCAAAATCTGAGCTGGGTCCTAATAAGGCTTCAGTATCATCGCGTTCTGCAATCCAGGCATCACGTATGCCCGATAAACCTTTCTGTAAATCAACCTCAATATTGGGGTCTGTATAAATACCCGAAGTATCATAGACATACAAAGGTGTGTTTTTTTCTGCACCAAAATGTACTGGGGTATCTGATAGGGTGATTTTACGCATGGGAACACGTATATCAGGACGACTCCCCTGAATATATACCTTCTCTGACGCGGGGTAAGAGTCAATTTTCACACTATTCTTATCAGTAGCGATAATATCTTTAGGGACTGCGCTCATGTATCTCTCCAATTTCAATAGAACAAGGCGCATGGTAAGTCTTTATAGAAACGGAGAAACCGATTCTTAGGGCTTTCCTACGCCAGTATTAGCTGGTCTCAGGTTCAAAGGGTGTTTTCTCAGCTACAAAATAGTGCAGCACCCCTAGCCTTTTATGTAAACGGTACAACATAATAGAAATTGCTGTGCTTTGCAAATTTAATCTATTTTTTCACACTTAGTTCATGTACATGACTTAACAAAAGACAGATTTATCTAACTTAGAATAATCAAGTAAACATTAGCCTGAGATAGCCTCTGTAACAAACTGATTTGCAAAGATTGGGTTATTTTTCCTGTTATTTTTTTGTCATATTACTTCCGTATTCAGTCAGTTTTTTTGTTATTATTAGCACACATCATTAATCCTTGAAAAAATTAGCCTTAAGAGAAAATGTATGGATGTTACTAAATTAAATTCCCTAGAAGACAGGGGGGCAAATATGCGCCTTGATATACTCAAACTCGGTGGAGCAATACTATTTTTGATTGCTGTTGGACTGTTTATTAGCAACACTATGGGGCATGTCCCGAACCACACATTCCTTATTGTCTCTGCCGTGATTGGCGGCTATATGGCGCTTAACATTGGTGCCAATGATGTAGCTAATAATGTTGGTCCTGCCGTTGGTTCTGGTGCTATTTCCTTAATCGGTGCAATTTGTATCGCGATGGTCTTTGAATCCGCTGGTGCCATTATTGCCGGAGGGGAAGTGGTCAGTACCATAAAGAAAGGGATTATTGACCCATCACTTATCAATGATTCGGATACTTTTATCTGGTTAATGCTGGCCGCTTTATTAGCCGCCGCTATCTGGCTTAATATTGCGACCTTTTTTAACGCTCCCGTTTCTACAACTCATTCCATAGTCGGTGGCGTATTAGGTGCCGGGGTTGCAGCAGGAGGCTTCGGCATTGCAAACTGGGCGGTGTTTGGAAAAATTGCTGCCAGCTGGGTTATCTCTCCCGTTTTAGGCGGAGTCATTGCCGCGACTTTCCTGTACCTGATTAAGCGCACTATTACCTACCAGGAGGATAAGATACTTGCTGCAAGACGTATTGTACCCATATTAATTGCCTTGATGGCCTGGGCATTTTCAACTTACTTACTATTAAAAGGCCTGAAAAAAATCTGGAAAGTAGATTTTGTTATGGCTGGCTCTATCGCTTTCGCAATTGCTTTAAGCCTGTATTTCGCTGTACGTCCCTTAATTAATAAAGCAGCCACTGCACTGGACAATTCAAAAGCCAGTGTCAATACCTTATTTACTATCCCGCTTATTATTGCTGCAGCTTTCCTTAGCTTTGCTCATGGAGCAAATGATGTGGCTAATGCAGTGGGCCCCTTGGCCGCCATTAACGATGCAATTACCCATGGAGGCATTGCTAAAAAAGCGGCTATCCCACTTTGGGTCATGCTTATTGGCGCTGTAGGCTTATCATTAGGGCTCGCATTATATGGTGCTAAGTTGATTCGTACTGTCGGCAGTGAGATAACCGAACTGGATAAAATGCGTGCTTTCTGTATTTCCATGGCGGCCGCTATTACCGTAATTATCGCTAGTCAACTCGGTTTACCAGTCAGCTCAACTCATATTGCTGTTGGTGCAATTTTTGGGGTTGGGTTTTTGCGTGAATATTTAAAACGCACTGATGCAAAACGCCTTGATGAAATCAGGGAACATCATGAACACCAGGACCCGGAAGTCACAGAAGCTTTTTTAAATACCTTTAACAAGGCCTCTGTTGCCACTAAATCAAAAATGCTTACAGAGCTCAAGGCAAAAAAAGACGAAACAGAGTTCACTAAAAAAGAAAGAAGATCACTTAAAAAGGTCTATAAACAGCAATTAGTTAAGCGCTCACATGTTTATAAGATAGCCATTGCCTGGGTAGTAACCGTCCCAACGTCTGCGTTTATGGCGGCATTTTTATATTTTACGATTAGAGGTATGTTAATCCCCTAATCCTGCTTAAATTTAAACACAGATTTTGTCAGTAATGCACACAGTAATGCTCTAAAACCTGAGTGTTTCTATCAAGATTTTTTTATTTTACACACATTTATTTTTTACTAGACAAAGCCAAGATAAACATCCTGTTCCAGAATAAATAAAACAGCAATTGACTTACATAACATGCTGTTTTATAGGGACATTACAATATTGTTACAATTTCATACAATTTAACAAACACATAATAAATTCAAGGCATCCACTCACTTATTCTAACCTTACACACAGAGTTATCCACAGAATCTGTGCATAACTTTATTTTTATAACCATGATATCTTACATTTCGCATATATTATTTATAAATTCACATAATTATAGATCT